>CABSYH010000263.1:0-2086 GCA_902481965.1 uncultured Collinsella sp. | reverse complement strand
GAGATGTGTATAAGAGACAGGAGGAAAACGGCACGACGTTTTTGGAGAACGCCATCATCAAGGCGCAGGCTGCGGTCGAGGAGACGGGCCTTATGGCCATCGCCGACGACTCCGGCTTGGTCGTCGATGCGTTGGACGGCGAGCCGGGCGTGTATAGCGCGCGCTATGCGGGCGTGCATGGCGACGATGCCGCCAACAACGCCAAGCTTCTCGTTAACCTGGAAGGCGTGGCAGACGAGGACCGTACCGCGCGCTTTATGAGCGTCGTCGCGCTTATCGATACGGACGGCCTGGTCACCTATGGCGAGGGCGCCTGCGAAGGCGTTATCGCGCACGAGGGCCGCGGCGAACACGGTTTTGGCTACGACCCGCTGTTCCTGCCGGTCGATACGCCGGGCAAGACCATGGCCGAGCTCACGGCGGACGAGAAGAACGCCATCAGCCATCGTTTCCATGCGCTCGAGCATCTGTCCGCCAAGCTGACGGGCGAGGAGTAGACCGTGCGTGCGGTGGTGCAGCGCGTGCTCAACGCCAGCGTGACAGTCGACGGCGAGTGCGTGGGCCGTATTGGACGCGGCTACTTGGTGCTGCTGGGCGTGGGCAACGGCGATACACGCGCCGAAGCCGACAAGCTGTGGGGCAAGCTCCGCGGGCTGCGTATCAACGAGGACGAGAACGGCAAGACCAACTTGGCGCTGGCGGATGTCGACGGCGAGGTGCTCGTGGTGTCGCAGTTCACGCTGTTTGCCGACTGCCGCCACGGCCGCCGTCCGTCGTTTACGGACGCCGGCGCGCCCGATGTCGCTAACGAACTTTACGAGTACTTTTTGACACTCGTCGCTCAGGACGTTGAGCATGTGGCGCACGGTATCTTTGGCGCCGATATGAAGGTCGACCTGGTCAACGACGGTCCGTTCACCATCGTTCTGGACACAGACAATCTTTAGGTTACGCGGTTTTACCAAACCGCGTAACAACTGGTCATGCGAAGTTGTCGTCTGGAGCGTATTTGAGACGGGGCTTTTTTAGCTGCTTGCGTATGGCTGCAACAGGGTGCTATAGTATTAGAGTTTTGTCTATCTTAGGGGTATTATCCCCTTTTTGAATTGCACCCTCTGGAGGCCCTATTCATGGAAGAGATGGAAGTCAATCACGTCGACGACATCCACGAGAAGCTGACCGATATGGTGGGCGATCGCGTCAAGGTTAAGGCCAACATGGGCCGTACCCGCGTCATCGAGCGCATGGGCACCATCAAGAGCGTCCACCCCGCTGTCTTTATCGTTGAGGTTGACGAGCGTCGCGGCCGCAAATCGCGTCAGTCCTACCAGTACATCGATGTCCTTACCGGCCAGGTCGAACTGTTCGACCCCGAGAGCGGCGAACATATCTTTACCCCGCTCGGCAACCAGCTCGAGGAGCACTAACGGTGACCGATCGGTCCCTCATCCTGACCGCGCCGGCAAAGATTAACCTCTATCTGGGGGTTCATACCGAGCGCGACGCCCGCGGCTATCACAGGGTCGATTCCCTGATGGCAGCCGTCGGTCTAGCCGATACCGTGACGGTCACGCCGGCGCAGGCGTTGACCGTCCAGACGGTTCCGGCATCCGATTTTCCCATGCAAAAAAATACGGCCTATCGGGCGGCAATCGCTATGGCCGAGCGTTACGGTCGCGATGCCAACGTGTGCGTGACGATCGAAAAGCGTATCCCGCTGTGCGCCGGCCTGGGAGGCCCCTCGACGGATGCCGCTGCGGTCATCGTTGCCTTGGCGGAGCTCTGGGGCATTGATCGCACCGACCCCGCGCTCGATGACATCGCTCGCGGTATCGGCGCCGACGTGCCGTTCTTTTTGCACACGAGTCCCGCATTCTACGTCGGCGGGGGAGATGTGCTGGCCACTGAGTATCCTGTGCTTCCGGCGACACCTGTCGTATTGGTCAAACCGCACGAGACGAGCGTTTCAACGGTTGAAGCGTATCGACGATTTGATGAGAGCCCGGTGCCCGCGGAAAAACCCGATGCGATTGCTTCTGTCTTACGCGCCGGCGATGCCGGGGCGGCATATGCGCTCGTTCATAAC
>CABSYH010000262.1:0-2125 GCA_902481965.1 uncultured Collinsella sp. | reverse complement strand
CTCGTGGGCTCGGAGATGTGTATAAGAGACAGACAATGCCCTCGAGCACGCACACGCGCACCGGGCGCTCCCCCGCCGCCTCGACGACGCCACCCAAGAACTCGGCTACCGGAATCTGACGTGGACGGCGGAATGCCGCGAGCGCACCGCGCGTCACATTGAAGCCCGTCAGCTGCTCCATGAGCTCCATGGAGGCAACGAACACAGGAACCGGGCCCGCACCTTCGCGTACCGCCAGGCGCTCAAACAGCGGCATCATCTGGTCGAGCCAGCGCTCGCCCAAAAGAAAGCTCACCGGCTCGTATCCGGCGCGAACCGCACGCTCGATGACCTTGGCACTCTCGGCGATAAAGATGCCCTTTTGCGGCTCCAGCACGCAGCGCAGCTCGCGCTCGGTCAGTCGCACGTAGGCATCGAGCCGCTCGTCCTCGAGCGAATCGATTCGCAGCACCTCAACGGCATCAGTCATAGCAGCCAGCCCGCACCCTTCTTTACAGCACATCTATACCAAACGAGGCGACGCTAAGCGCCGCCCCATGCATTCAAACAACCCGATGATACCGTTCACGCCAGACGATTTACGCCTCAACGCGACGATACGTCACGAACTCATAATCGAGACCCTCGTCACCCTCGCCCGCGGCAATCGTGGCAACACCGCCACGCCTCGCAATCTCCCACGCGGGATCGGCATCCAAATCGGGAAAGTACGTATCCACGTCATGCACGCAATGGTTATGCGTAACCTCGGCCTCGGCGCAATACGGCAAAAACTGCCGATACACCTCGCCGCCGCCAATCACCCACGCAACGGGCTCATCGGCCACGGCGGCCAAGGCCTCGTCAACGCTATGCACCACGTCAACGCCCTCGGGGGCAAAGCCCCCGTCGCGCGTGAGCACAATGTTGCGGCGATTCTTGAGCGGTCGTCCGCCGGGAAAACTCAACAGCGTCTTGCGTCCCATAATGACCGGGCAACCTTTGGTGCGCGCCACAAAATGACGCATGTCGGCACGGTTGGACACCACCATGTCGCCCTCGCACCCAATACCCCAGTCATCGCACACGGCGACGATAGCAGAAAGCTTACACGTCATGAGCGCCACCTACACCGCAATGGGAATGTTCTTGACCTGCGGGCCGTGCTCATAGCCCTCGACGATCAGATCATCGGTCGTAAACGCGTAGAAGTCATGCACATCGGGGTTGAGCGTTACCTTGGGCGCGGCAAACTGCGGACGCTCGATAAGCTCGCGGACGATATCGACATGACGGTCGTAAATGTGGGCATCGGCGATCACGTGCAGCAGCTCGCCGGGAATCATATCGACCGACTGCGCAACCATCATCAGCAAAATGGCGTACTGGCACACATTCCAGTTGTTCGCGGCCAAAATATCCTGGCTGCGCTGGTTGAGAATCATGTTGAGCGTCGGTTTGTCGTCCTGCGGGCGCTGCGTCACGTTATACGTCACGCCGTAGGCGCACGGATACAGGTGCATCTCGGACAGGTCGCTAAACACATAGGTGTTCGTCATAATGCGGCGGCTGTACGGCGTGTGTTTGAGGTCGTACAGCACACGGTCCATCTGGTCAAAGTCGCCCTCGGCATAATGGCTCTTCTGGCCAATCTGGTACCCGTAGGCTTTGCCGATGGAGCCGGTCTCGTCGGCCCACTCATCCCAGATATGGCTGTTGAGGTCATGCACGTTATTGGACTTCTTTTGATAGATCCACAGGATCTCGTCCATGGCAGACTTGAGCGCCGTACGGCGCAACGTGAGCGCCGGGAACTCCTCGCGCAGGTCGTAGCGCGCCGTGACACCAAAGTTTTTAATGGTATAGGCAGGGGTGCCGTCCTCCCACACCGGGCGGACCTTTTGGCCCTCGGTCGTGGTGCCATGGTCCAAGATATCGCGGCACATGGTTACAAACTGTTGATCAGCTTTGCTCATTGACCCTCCTGTCAGTCGCCTACAAGCGAGATTCATTGTAGCCCAGGCGCACGCAGCCCCACAGCCCAAACATAAGCCCTCAATTTCTGACATATGCCAGAAATTCATTGCGCAAATCTGCGCCTGTCTCTTATACACATCTCCGAGCCCACGAGACGTAGAGGAATCTC
>CABSYH010000261.1:0-2140 GCA_902481965.1 uncultured Collinsella sp. | reverse complement strand
CACCTCTCTATTCGTCGGCAGCGTCAGATGTGTATAAGAGACAGGATCCCGAGGCGCCCGTAAGCGCCGACGAGGTGCGTCGTGCGATCGACACGCTGCGCGCGGGCCACGGCATCGACTACGCGCGCGGCAAAAAGAGTAAGCGCTTGGATTTGGATCACACGCTCGTGGGCTATGAGCTCACGGCGGGGGAGCGCCCGGACCATTTGGTGCTCATGCTCGACACCCATGCCGACAACGAGGGCTCCATGCGTCCGGAAATTTTGCTTTCTGCTGCTGATGTTTTGTTGCAGGGCTTGACCCCGGGCGTGGATGCACCTATTGTTTCCACCGGTATGCAAGACCTCGTGACCATCTGCTCCTACGATGTCGAGCGTCAGAATCAAGCATGCGAGGACGACGAGGGCCGACTCGTCAGCCCCATACCTGTGCGAACTTGTGGATTTGCTCCACATACTCGTTGACGGGGGTATTTTCGCCTGCTACTATATTCGGCTGTTGCACTAACTGATGCATGAAGGGCAAGTAAACATGTACGCAATCGTTAACACGGGCGGCAAGCAGTACAAGGTCGCCACCGACGATGTCATCACCGTCGAGAAGATCGAGGGCAATGAGGGCGACAAGGTCACCCTGCCGGTTATCTTCCTCAACGATGGTAAGAAGATCGTCACCGATCCCGACAAGCTGGCCAAGGCCAAGGTTACCGCTCAGATCGTTGAGCAGTTCAAGGGCGAGAAGCAGCTGGTCTTCAAGTTCCACAAGCGCAAGCGCTATCGTCGTCTGAAGGGTCACCGTCAGCAGCTCACCAAGCTGAAGATCGTGAAGGTTCAGGCTACCTCCCGCGCCAAGAAGGCTGTCAAGGCAGAGGCCGAGGCTGTTGCCGAGGCTCCCGTCGCCGAGTAGATTACACTCGTAACGAAAGAGTAGGTATACACAATGGCACACAAAAAAGGACTCGGTTCCTCCCGTAATGGCCGTGACTCCCGCGGTCAGCGCCTTGGCACGAAGCGCTATGCCGGCCAGACGGTAACCACGGGCACGATTCTCGTCCGTCAGCACGGCACGCACATCCACCCGGGTGAGAACGTTGGCCGTGGTAAGGACGACACGCTGTTCGCGCTGGTCGACGGTACCGTTGAGTTCCACAAGGGTATCAAGCACAGGGTCAGCGTACGCCCGCTCGCGAACGCGTAATTCACCCTTCATAGAGCACATATGTGGGAGGCACTTGAGTTTTAGGATTCAAGGGTCTCCCTCTTTTTTGTAGGAGGCGATTCTGTTGTCACAGTTCACCGATATCAGCCGCATTAACGTGTGCGGCGGCGACGGCGGAGCCGGATGCATGTCGTTTAGGCGCGAGGCATTTGTCCCCAAGGGCGGCCCCGATGGCGGCGACGGCGGTCGTGGCGGCAATGTCGTCATCCAGGCCGATGCTCAGCTGTCTTCGCTGATCGATTACCGCTTTAAGCATCACTTCCGCGCCGAGCGCGGCACGCACGGGCAGGGTGCCCGTCGTAACGGTAAGAGCGGCGAGGACCTGATTCTCAAGGTCCCTATGGGTACCGTGGTGCGCGAGCTCGATCCCGAGACGCAGACCCCGATGTTCGAGATTGCCGACCTCGTTCACGATGGCGAGCGCGTTGTCGTGGCGCCCGGCGGTGCCGGCGGCCTGGGCAACACGCACTTTGTGACGTCGGTGCGCCGCGCGCCCGCGTTCGCTCAGCTGGGCGAGCCGGCCGAGGAGCACTGGATCGAGCTCGAGATGAAGCTTATGGCCGATGCCGCGCTTGTGGGCTTTCCCTCGGTGGGTAAGTCATCGCTCATTGCGCGCATGAGTGCCGCCCGTCCCAAGATCGCCGACTATCCGTTTACAACGCTCGTGCCGAACCTCGGCATGGTGCGTGCCGGCGAATATTCTTACGTCGTTGCCGACGTCCCCGGTCTTATCGAGGGCGCGAGCGAGGGCAAGGGCCTGGGTCACCAGTTCCTGCGTCACATTGAGCGTACGGCCCTGATCATGCACGTCGTCGACATGACGGGTGGTTTTGAGGATCGCGATCCGGTCGAGGATTACCACATCATTAACCGTGAGCTCGAGCAGTATGGCGCCTGTCTCTTATACACATCTGACGCTGCC
>CABSYH010000260.1:0-2194 GCA_902481965.1 uncultured Collinsella sp. | reverse complement strand
TTTTTTCAAGCAGAAGACGGCATACGAGATTCCTCTACGTCTCGTGGGCTCGGGGTCCTCGGCGATGAGTGCTGCACCCGCCATGACCATACCGGGGATGCAAAAGCCGCACTGTACGGCGCCCACGGCGCCAAAGGCGTACACAAATGCCTCGCGCACGTCCTCGGACAGGCCCTCGACGGTCACGATGTTACGGCCGGCGGCAAGGGCGGTGGTCAGCACGCACGCCTTGACGGCCGCACCGTCCACATGGATGGTGCAGGTGCCGCAGGCGCCCTCGGAGCAGCCGTCCTTGGCGGAGTGGATGTGCAGGTCGTCGCGCAGGTAGCGCAGCAGCGGCTTGTTCTGAGTCGTCGTGCGCTCGACGCCGTTAACGGTAAAAGTGAATTCCTGTGCCATGGCGATTCCCCTCTACACGCCGGCGGCGATGCCGGTGCGGTCGTGGATGGCGCCATGCGGGCAGACGACGGCGCACATGCCGCACGACAGGCAGCCCGCACCATCGATATGGGCGCAGTTGTCCTCGATGCGGATAGCGCCGGCAGGGCACTTTTTAGCGCACATGCCGCAACCGATGCAGCTCGTGTCGCAGATCTTGCGCGCAATGGCGCCCTTATCGGTGTTGTTGCAGCGCACCAGAATGTTCTGGTAGCCGGGAACGAAGGCGATCACGCGCTGCGGGCACGCCATGCCGCACAGGCCACAGCCCGTGCATTTGGAGCGGTCCACGCGGGCGACGCCATCGACCAGCGCAATGGCGCCGTGGGGACAGGCCGTGACGCAGGCGCCACAGCCAATGCAGCCTTCGCTGCAGCGGGCGTCGCCGCCTGCGGAGGCGCAACCGCTTCCGCAGGCAACGTAGGCCACGTTATGTTGAATGGATTTGGCCATAAGAGACTCGCCTATTTCTTAAGAAGGTACGAATAGTTGTCGCGCACGGCCCTGATGGTCAGGCAGACGGCCTCGGGAAGACCGGTGTTGACGGCATCGACCGAGACGGTGCGGACTGTGCCGGCGACGCGGACCTTAAAGTGATCATCGCCCACGGCCAGGAAGCCCTCGTTCTCGGAGTTCTCCATGTCCTGCTCGCTCCAGAACAGGGTGAGCTTATCCTTGTAGGGACGACCCTCCTGGTAGGGGCAGAACACGGCGCAGTTGCCGCACTCGTTGCACATGCCATCGACGTGAACGACCTGATGCTTGGCCAGACCCGGCACCTTAATTGCCACGTTGGCGCGGTTGGGGCACACGTCGCAGCAGACCTCGCACACCGAGCCGCAGCCCAGGCAGCGAGTCTTGGTGCAGTTGCGCTTGTCGCGGCACAGCGACCCCTTGCGCTCGTAGCAGGTGTCCTCGCGGCCGGCCTGCTCGTTGCAGTCGGCGTACTTGTTAAAGTCCACGCCGGCGATGGCACGAGCGACCTCGGCGGCGTCGGCGATAGCCTCGACCACGGTGGCCGGACCGCGACGGCAGTCGCCCGCAGCCCAGACGCCCTCGACGCCGGTGGAGGTGGCGGCAAGGCGGCCGCGACGGTCGTGCTCAACGCCCGCGGCATCGTACAGGCTGGCATCGATGCCCTCGCCCACGGCGCAGATCACCGTGGTGGCGGAAAGCTCGACGGTCTCGCCCGTGGCGACGGGGCTGCGACGGCCGCTTGCGTCCGGCTCGCCAAGCTCCATAACATCGCAGGTCAGCACAGCGCCGTTGAGCGCCTTAGGCGCCAGCAGCTCGCAGAACTCAACGCCATCGGCCAGGGCAAGATCGAGCTCTTCTTCGTCGGCGGGCATCTGCTTCTTGGTGCGGCGATACACCAGGCGCACGTTCTTCACGCCAGCCAGGCGCTTGGCCACGCGAGCCGCGTCCATGGCGGTGTTGCCGGCGCCAATGACCACGACGTCCTCGCCCAGCTCGAGCTTCTCGCCCCTCTTGGCGGCCTCGAGGAACTCCAGCACGTCGAGCTCGGCATCCTCGCCCAGGCCCGCAGAGCCGGGCGTCCAGGCGCCGGTGGCCACGACCACGTCGGTAAAGCCCTGGGCCTTGAGCTCGTCAATGGACTCCACGCGGGCATTGAGCTGCACCTTGGCACCAAAGGCCAGGCAGAGCTCGGCATCGTGGGAGATGTCATCGCTCGCAATGCGGAACTCGGGAATCACGTGACGGACCACGCCGCCGAGCGAATCGCGGGCCTCGAAGA
>CABSYH010000259.1:0-2243 GCA_902481965.1 uncultured Collinsella sp. | reverse complement strand
GGCCTTGCCAACGTGGACGTGGCTCCGCATGGCCCCGAGCGCTATGCGGTGGTCTCCGGCCAGCGTAAAATGCTCGACTTCGAGGACGGCTATTACTATCCCGCGCAGACCGGCATCGATTTCTATCACCACTACAAAGAGGACATCGCTCTCTTTGCCGAGATGGGCTTTAAGACCTTCCGTATGAGTCTGGCGTGGACCCGCATCTTCCCCAACGGCGACGAGACCGAGCCCAACGAGGCTGGTCTGGCCTTCTACGAGGATGTATTCCGCGAGTGCCAAAAGCACGGCATCGAGCCGCTCGTGACCATCACGCACTTCGACTGCCCGATTCACCTCATCAAGGAGTACGGCGGCTGGCGCAACCGCAAGCTCATCGACTTCTACAAGAACCTCGCGACCACGATCTTCACCCGCTACAAGGGCCTGGTGAAGTACTGGCTTACCTTCAACGAGATTAATATGATTCTGCACCTGCCGTTTATGGGTGCCGGTCTGGTCTTTGAAGAAGGCGAGAACAAGGAGGCCGTCGAGTACCTGGCCGCCCACAACGAGCTCGTTGCCAGCGCTTGGGCAACCAAGATTGCTCACGAGATCGATCCCGAGATCAAGATCGGCTGTATGCTTGCCGCAGGTAGCTACTACCCCTACAGCTGCCGTCCGGGCGATGTGCGCCAGGCGCAGCTCGACAACCAGGACAACTACTTCTTCGTTGACGTCCAGAGCCGCGGCTACTACCCGGCCTATGCCGTCAAGAAGCTCGAGCGCCTGGGTATCGACGTTGGCATGACCGACGAGGACCGCGAGATCCTGGCTGCCAACACCGTCGACTTCATCAGCTTTAGCTACTACAGCACCCGCTGCTCTGCCGGTGCCGACAACCCCGATGTCGAGCGCACCCAGGGCAACGCCTTCGCCGGCGCCAAGAACCCCTACCTGCAGGAGAGCCAGTGGGGCTGGGCCATCGATCCGCTGGGCTTCCGCATTACGCTCAACGACCTGTACGACCGCTATCAGAAGCCGCTGTTTGTAGTCGAGAACGGTCTGGGCGCCAAGGATGTTGTCGAGGAGGACGGCTCCATCAACGACGACTACCGTATCGACTTCCTGCGCCAGCACATCCAGACCATGCGTGACGCGGTGACCGAGGACGGCGTTGACCTGCTGGGCTACACCACCTGGGGCCCGATCGACCTGGTGTCTGCCGGCACGGGCGAGATGTCCAAGCGTTACGGCTTTATTTACGTCGACCGCGACGATGCGGGTAACGGCACCCTCAAGCGTTCCAAAAAGAAGAGCTTTGACTGGTACAAGAAGGTTATCGCCACCAACGGCGAAGATTTGGCCTAAGGGCACTGAGGCACTCAACCTTGGGGCTCCAACCCTCCTTGCGTACCTAAGTACGCTTCGTCGGGCTTGTCGCTCCCAATCTTGACCGCCTCAGGCCCTTAGGGGGTAGTCCTGACCGCGGCTTTTCGCAAATCCAGCCACGATATTCTCCTAACCAAGATGCCCGGCGAGCAGCTCATGCTCGCCGGGCGCTTTGTTGACTAGTCGTTTAAGAACGTCCCCAACGACTATAAGAACGTCCCCAACGACTAGTCAAAAATGAGCCATGTGTCCCAGTTGTGGAGACTCGTTGAGCCGTCTGGGTATCGTGAAAGATCGCGCGCTCGCCCATCATCAAAAGTGACACACGCTACCAGTTGATGGGAGGCAGCCATGGGCTTCTTTGACAAGATGTTCGAGAAGAAAGAGTGCGCGATTTGCGGTACCGAGCTGGGACTTCTAGGTAAGACAAAAATCAATGAAGGCTACCTGTGCAAAGAGTGCGCCGGCAAGCTCTCCCCCTACTTTCACGGCTATCGCTCCAGCACCGCGGACGACATCCGTGAGCAACTCGCCTACCGCGAGGCCAACGCCGAACGCCTGTCTTCGTTCAACCCCACGCGCACGCTTTCTGCCGGGCGCACCAATATTATGCTCGATGAGGACGCGGGCCTGCTGATCATCACTTCGCAGAGCCGCTGGCGCGACGCCAATCCCGACATCATCGAGTTCTCGCAGGTACTCGGCTGCGATATGGATATCGACGAGCATCGCACCGAGATCTATCGCGAGACCAAAGATGGCGAGCGCGAGAGCTACAACCCGCCGCGCTACGACCTGGATTACGACTTTAACCTGACCATTCACGTCAACACGCCGTACTTTACCGAGATCAACCTGCGCGTGAACGACTC
>CABSYH010000258.1:0-2248 GCA_902481965.1 uncultured Collinsella sp. | reverse complement strand
AGATTCCTCTACGTCTCGTGGGCTCGGAGATGTGTATAAGAGACAGGTTCTTAAGGTCCTCGAGGTTTTCGCCGAGAGTCTTGCCGGTGACGGTCATGACATCGAGGTGAAGCATCGACTTGATCTCCTCCATGATGCGCGGCACGCCACCCGCATAGTAGAAGAACTGCGCCGGCCACTCGCCTGCGGGGCGAACGTTGAGCAGGTAGTGGGCGCCACGGTGCAGGCGGTCGAAGTCGTCGGCGGACATCTCAATGCCAAACTCGCGGGCAATCGCAGGGATATGCAGCAGCGAGTTGGTAGAGCCCGAAATGGCGCCGTGGACCATGATGAGGTTCTCGAAGGACTCCTTGGTCACGATGTCGCGCGGGCACAGGTTGTGCTCGGAGAGCCACACGGACTGGCGGCCGGCCTCGCGGGCAAACTCACGCAGATCGGAGCTGGTTGCGGGCAGCAGGGCCGTGCCGGGAAGCATAAGGCCCAGGGCCTCGGCGGTAACCTGCATGGTCGACGCGGTGCCCATAAACGAGCAGGCGCCGCAGCTGGGGCAGGCGTTATGCTTGGCGAACTCGAGCTCCTCGCGGGAGATCTCGCCGCGCTCATAGCGGGCCGAGATGGCGCCGAGCTGCTCCAGGGTCAGCAGGTCGGGGCCGGCATCCATGACGCCGCCGGTGACGACGATCGAGGGGATGTTAATGCGGCCCATGGCCATGAGGTTCGCAGGCAGGCCCTTATCGCAGCTGGCGACAAAGACGCCGGCGTCGAACGGGGTGGCCTTGGCATGGATCTCGATCATGTTGGCGATCATGTCGCGGCTGGGCAGCGAGTAGTTAATGCCGTCGTGGCCCTGGGCCTCGCCGTCGCAGATATCGGTGCAGAAGTAACGGGCACCGTGACCGCCAGCCTCGGCAACGCCAACACGGACCTCCTCGACCAGCTCAAACAGGCCGGCAGAACCCGGGTGCGAGTCGCCGAACGTCGACTCGATAATGACCTGCGGCTTGTCCAGATCCTCGATGGACCAGCCAGAGCCCAGACGCAGCGGGTCCATCTCGGGGCTGATGGTGCGAAACTTGCCGGAACGCGGCTGCAGCTTGGCAACCAGGTCGGCTGCCTCCTGCTGAATCTGTGCCTTGGTCTTCTCGTCCATGATGCTCTCCTCTTTTGATTTGAACGGTTGTACCAATCGTTGGTTAATGAATCAGGTGTAAATGGGTACCGAGCGATGCACTCGGCGAAAGATGCTTAGCTACGCGAACTAGGCGAAGAACGAAATCACTAGGGCGCAGACAAGACCCGAAAGGCCGATGAGCGTCTCCATAACGGTCCAGGACTTGAGGGTGGTCTTCTCGTCAATCTCCAGGAACGAGAAGCACATCCAAAAAACCGGCATCGTTGACGTGCGAGAGCGCCGTGGCGCCGCCGCAGATGGCACGCATGGCGGCCGAGCACGCAACCAACGACCAGGTCGTCCGTATCAAAGAGCTCTGCGACAAATCCGAGCGCCTGGCCGAGGCCGGTGAGGATTACTCCGCCGCCGACACCGCGTTCCACAATGCCATTGCCGAGAGCTCCGGAAACCTCGTCGTTCCCCGCTTGATGGGCGTGCTCAAGGCATCCGTCCCCCTCTTTATCGACGTGACCGGCAAAAAGCTCGTCGAGGAAACTATCCGCACGCACCGCGATGTGGCCGACGCCATCGCCTCGCGCAATCCCACCGCCGCGCACGACGCGATGTATCTGCACCTGGTGTATAACCGCAACATGATTGCGGAGGGAGCAGAAGCAAAAGGCATTTAGGGCCCGACAATCATCTTTCTTGGGCAAAACACAGGCGGCGGCTCCCCAACACACAGGGCAGCCGCCGATTTTTGCAATCGATTGGTGCAAAGGGGTTGACTAGAGCTCGCAGGCGACCTTGTAGCCATCGCCGATGGCGTCGCGGATGTTGCCGCACTTGTTGGCGTCGCCCAGCACGTGGGTGGCAACACCGGCTGCAGCCAGGTCGTCGGCCAGCTTGGTATTGGGACGGTAGCCCATGGCAAGCACCAGCGTATCGGCATCGGCGATGGTGCGGACCTCGCCGTCCTTCTCGTAGCTGATGGCATCCTCGGTAATCTCGGTCACCTTGGCCTCGGTCAGCACGTGGACGCCCTTGGAGAGCATGCGCGTGATGAGCACCGCGCGACCGGCACCGCCCCTGTCTCTTATACACATCTCCGAGCCCACGAGACGTAGAGGAATCTCG
>CABSYH010000257.1:0-2268 GCA_902481965.1 uncultured Collinsella sp. | reverse complement strand
CTCACGCTCGAGGAGGGCACTTCGCTCTACCGCATGGCGTGTCGCGACGAGTCGCTCGAGCCCGACGAGGATTTTCAGGCTGCATGCATGGACGCGGCGCGTGAGCGCCTGGGTGCGGCCGGCTATCACCCGTATGAGGTGGCAAGCTACGCGCTCGACGGCCATGAGTGTGCCCACAACATTGCCTATTGGACTGGACAGGGCTATCTGGGTTTGGGTCGCTCTGCCGCCGGCATGCTCGACGCCGAGGATTTCGATCGCTTGGCCGGGCTGTTTCCCGACGTGCCTGCTCGCGGCGATGCATATCGCGTGCGCTTGGTGCAACGCGACGATGCCGCGACGACGTTTGATGCCGAGTATCTGTCGCAGCGCGAGGCTACGGCCGAGGATTTGATGCTCGCCTGCCGCATGACGCGTGGCATTGGGCCCGACCTGTTGGTTCGCTCGGCAAACGTGATCGCTGCAGATGAGTTGGCGGCGGCCTGTGACCGTGCGCTCGAGTTTGGCCTTACCACCTGGGTGCCCGACGGCGTTGAGGGGCTTGCGGAGCGCGTCACCTCGAAAGACGTTATCGCAGGTCGTGCCCGCGCCCGTTTAGCGCCCACCCACTTGGGCTGGCTCGATGGAAATGTGCTGTTCGAGCTGTTTTGGGGTCTAGCCTAGGCCGCTCGGGTAGAATTACCGCAATATATACGCTGCTGTGAGCAGGAGGTTGCCGCGCATGGCGACGATGAACGAAAAAGATTACTACGAGATTTTGGGTGTCTCCAAGGACGCCACCTCGCGTGATATACAGAAGGCCTTCCAGCAAAAGGCCCGCAAGCTCCATCCGGACGTCAACAAAGAACCGGATGCCGAGGAAAAGTTCAAAGAGGTTTCCGAGGCCTATGCCGTGCTTTCGGACGAGCAGAAGCGTGCGCGCTACGACGCCATGCGCTCGGGCAACCCCTTCGCCGGCGCTCCTACGGCTTCTCCCTATGGCGGCGGCTACGCCGGCAGCGCGGGCTATGGCAATCCCTTTGAGGGCGGCTTTCCCTTTGGTGGCTCCTGGGGCCAGCCGCGTCGCGGGCAGGCTGCCTATAATCCCGAGAACGGCGCCAACGTGGTCGTCGATATTAAGCTCGACGCCAAGGAGGCCAAGGGCGGTGCCCGCAAGACCGTCCGCTATACGCGCTTCGATACCTGTGGTCACTGCGGAGGCTCGGGTTCTGTCTCCTCCGAGCACGCACATACCTGTCCGAGCTGCGGCGGTCGCGGCCACATCGACGTCGACCTGTCCTTCCTGTTCGGTGCCGGCACGTTCCAGTCGGTCTGCCCCGAGTGCGGCGGTTCCGGTAAGGTCGTCGCCGACCCCTGCCCCGATTGCGGCGGCAGCGGCCGTGTCCGTGTGACGTCGGAGCAGACGATTGAGTTTCCTGCCGGTACGCACGATGGCGACGAGGTTCGCATTAGTGGTATGGGCCATGCCGGCACCAACGGCGCCTCGGGCGGCGACCTGGTCGGTCGCGCCCATGTTGAGGCCGAGCGTCTGGAGGGCAAGGCCCGTACCGGTTTTTACCTGATGGGCATCGTGGCGCCGTTTTTGGTGCTGTCGGCCATCTCGGGCGTGTTCTCGGCCTTTGCCGTGATGTGTTTTATTCCGTTTGCCATGGGCCTGTTCATGGTGCTCTCGGACGGCGTGCTTCACCGCAGCCTGCTGTGGTGGAAGCGCGGCGCGATGCAGTTTGTCAACGGTTTTGCCAACGGATTTATGTTTGCACTCGTGTCGGTTTGGTTTGCGAGCTGCTCGCAGCGTGCCATGCTTTCGCCCTACGCAATGCAATAACATCAAACCCTCTGTTTGCGGCCGGCCCAGCTTGGGTATAGGACGCACTGTGACAATAATGAAAGTCGGAAGGATTCGGTCGTGTCGGAAAATAGGGATTACTACGAGGTGCTTGGCGTCGACAAGGATGCCGACGCGCGGACGATTAAGCGCGCGTTTCTAAAGAAGGCCCGTACCGTACACCCGGACGTTTCGGACGATCCCGAGGCCGAGGCCAAGTTCAAGGAGCTCAACGAGGCATATTCCGTTCTTTCCGATGAGCAGAAGCGTGCTAACTACGACCGTTACGGCACTGCCGACGGCCCTGGTGGTTCGGGCTACGTCGATATCAACGATATTTTTGGCGGCATGGGCATGGACGACCTCTTTTCGTCGTTCTTTGGTGGCGGTGCCGGTGGTGGCGCTCGAAATCGCCGTGAGCGTCGCCGCGGCCGCGATATGGC
>CABSYH010000256.1:0-2276 GCA_902481965.1 uncultured Collinsella sp. | reverse complement strand
TCGTCGGCAGCGTCAGATGTGTATAAGAGACAGGCGTAGAAGCGAGGCAACGGGGGCCTTCATGCGCGAGGACGTTTTGGAAACTAAGTACGGGGACCCGCCCAAGCCGTCCGGTGGGATCAGAGCACCCTTGCTGTTACTCTGCTTTGCCCACAGAGTTGAGGTTGGTCATGCGGATCTTAACCAGCTCGGTGATCTCACGCATGCCCTCCTTGGCCGGCTTCTTGGGATCGAAGCAGGCGGGGTTCTCGGCCATGTAGGCCATGAAGCCCTTGGTGTAGGCCTGACGCAGCTCGGTGGCGTAGTTAACCTTGCAGATGCCGTTCTTCACAGCCTCGGCAACCTGCTCATCGGGCACACCGGAGGTGCCGTGCAGAACCAGCGGCACGTCGACGGCGTCGCGGATGGCCTTGACCACGGACTGCTCGATGTGCGGATCGCTCGTGTACACACCGTGGCTGGTGCCAACGCCAATAGCCAGCGAGGTGCAGCCGGTACGCTCGACGAACTCCTTGGCCTCGGCCGGATCGGTGTAGGGGCTCTCGCCCTCAACCGCGGGACCGTCGTCCTCCTTGCCGCCAACCTTACCGAGCTCGGCCTCGACGGGCACGCCCATGGCGCGGCCAGCGTCGGCGACGGACTTGGTCAGGGCGATGTTATCCTCGAAGGACTCGTGCGAGCCGTCGATCATGACAGAGGTATAGCCGGTGCGGAAAGCCTGCATGCAGCGGTCATAGCCGTCGCCGTGATCGAGGTGCAGAGCGACGGGCACGGAAGCGCGCTCGGCGGCAGCCTTGACCATACCGTAGAAGTAGTCCAGACCAGCGGTCTTGATGGTGCCCGGGGTGGTCTGCATGATGACGGGGGACTTGGTCTCCTCGGCAGCAGCCAGAACGGCCATAACAAACTCGAGGTTCTCGACGTTGAACGCGCCTACGGCGTAGTGGCCGGCCTGAGCGTCCTTGAGCATCTTTTCGGTGGTAACAAGTGCCATGAGCGTTTGCTCCTCTCCCTCGCCCGCATCTGGACATCGGGCGTAGTTGTTCGCAAAGCGTTTTACCTTGCGTTTTACTGCGCTCATTGTATGAAATTCAGCGTCTTTGCACGTGCGAGATATTGAGCCCATGCAGGTCAATACAGTCGTTTTTGAAAAGTAAACGGAAGGAATTGGAGCCGAGTGAACATGTTCGATATTGAATTTTGGGCGTTCAGCGTCTTTCTTTTATAGAAAAGATAAGTAATCGAAAGGCGTTTTCTTACTCAAAAAGAAAATGAACGAAAATAGAGTCAACACAATTCCTGCAAATTTGGCCGAGAATGGAGCAGCTATGGCCCACGCAACAACCCGAGCCTTCGCCGATGAGCGCCGTGCCGCCATCATGGAAATGCTTGAGCATAATGCCTCGGTGCAGGTAGCAGAAATCGCCCAGACCTTTGGCGTGTCCTCCGTCACCGCCCGCGCCGACCTGGACGCGCTCGCCGAAGCAGGCAAGCTGCGCCGCACGCATGGTGGCGCCGTATCGCTCCACAAGCGTCTGACTGTTTCCACGCAGGATCGCCGCATCAATGTCAACGTCGCCGCCAAGCAGGCCATCGCGCAAAGCGCCATCGAGCTCGTCAATGACGGCGACACGCTGCTCGTTGACTCGGGCACCACGGCGCTCGAGTTCGTCCGGCTCCTCGACCAGCGCAACGGCATCACCGTCATCACGGCCGACATTACCATTGCCGATTACATCGACGAGAGCATGCCCTCGGTCGATGTCGTCATGCTGGGCGGGACACTGCGCAAAGGTCATCGCTATCTGTACGGCCCACTTACCATGCAGGCTCTCCAAATGGTCCACGCCGATCTTGCCGTCATGTGCCCTGGCGCTTTTGTTCCCGGCTGCGGCTTTACGACCGACTTTCCCCAGATGGCCGAGACCAAAACGGCTATGATCGCCGGAGCCCATCAAAGCGTCGCCCTCATGGACGCCAGCAAGGTTAACGGACGCGGCATGTACCGCTTTGCCGAACTGACTGATGTCGACACCATCGTGATGGACCGTGACCCCGATGGCGCCGTCGCCACCTCAATCGCCGAGACCGCCGACGACGCCCGCCCAAATCTCGTCATCGCCGGCGCTTAAACAAAAACCACCACAAAGGTGCCTGTCCCCTTTGTGGTGGTTGTGATGGCTGAGCGTCAAAAGTGAGCGTGTCGCTACTTGGACAGCTCGTCGGCGAGGGCCTCGATCTGGGCGCGCGAGGCTTCGTTGAGCGAGCCCAGCACA
>CABSYH010000255.1:0-2342 GCA_902481965.1 uncultured Collinsella sp. | reverse complement strand
TCGGCAGCGTCAGATGTGTATAAGAGACAGGATCAGACGGGCGGCATTGCGATCGATCTCGAACGTGGTGAGCGAGCGGGCGCCACGCGAGAGCATCTCGATTCCCAGGGCGCCGGAGCCGCCAAAGGCGTCCAGCACGCGGACCTCGTCCAGATCGAAGTCGAACGCCGACATGACCATGGACGCGCATGCCTCGCGCACGCGATCGGTCGTGGGACGGGTGACATCGCGCCCACGCGGCTCTTCGATCTTGCGGCCGCGCCATTCACCGCCGATGATTCTCATCCTCCGCTGACCTCCTTAAAGATATGTCGATAACGCATGGCGACCGCGTCGCGCAAGGGGCGCGTCGCCACGGAGTCAAGGTTGCAAGCATACCGCAAGAGCTCGACCGCGTCCAAATGGGCCCATTCGATAAGATCCTCGTCGGCGTCCAGGTCCACAAAGCGCAGGGTCACGCCGCCGTGCTGGCGGTAGCCCAGGATCTCGCCCTCGTGGCGCAGGCGCAGGTCCATCTGGGCGAGCGCAAAGCCGTCAGAGGTCTTTTCGAGCGACTGGAGACGGTCTTGTGCCGCCGACGCGCCACCGTTGCCCTTGGAGTGCGTCATGACCAGGCAAGTGCCCGACACGCTGCCGCGGCCCACGCGGCCGCGCAGCTGGTGCAGGGCCGCCAAGCCAAAGCGCTCACCGTTCTCGATGACCATGACGGTGGCGTTGGGCACGTCGACGCCTACCTCGACCACCGTGGTCGAGACGAGCACGTCGATCTCGCCGTGCTTGAAGGCATCGATCACGCGGTCCTTCTCCCCCGCCGGCATGCGGCCGTGAAGGCGCTCAATGGTAAGTCCCGGCAGGGCCAGACGCAGTCGTTCGAGCTCGGTTGCCGTATCGTGCAGCGGTACAGGCACGGTCACGCGGCCCTCGTCGTCGCGGGCGATACCGGGTACGTCTTCCAGCTCATCGGCCGAGTCACTCGGCTCCACAAGCGGGCAGATCACGTAAGCCTGCTGGCCCTTTTCATACGCCTCGCGGATGGGACCGTAGGCCAAATCGCGGCTCGACTCGGTGAGCACGCGCGTCGTAACGCCCGCCCCCGGAACAGGTCGATGGCGGATGATGGTCGTGTCCAGGTCGCCGTAGACCGAGAGCGCCAACGTGCGCGGGATCGGCGTGGCCGTCATAACGAGCAGGTCGGCACCCGGGCCCTTGGCACGCAGAGCATTGCGCTGGCCCACACCGAAGCGGTGCTGCTCGTCGATGACGACAAGCGAAAGATGCTTAAACGCCACGTCATCCGAAAGGACCGCGTGAGTGCCAAAGAGGACGTCGAGCTCGCCCGATTCCAACTGCACATGGATCCGCTCGCGCTCGGCCGCCGGCGTGGCACCCGTCAGGAGCGCCCAGGACATAGCAGCCTGCGAGAGCAAGGGGCCGGTCTTATCGGCATATTGGCGCGCCAGCACGCCCGTTGGCGCCATAACGCAGGACTGGGTGCCCGAATCGGCCGCGACAGCCAGCGCGCAGGCGGCGACGGCCGTCTTGCCGGTACCGACGTCGCCCAGAAGCAGGCGGTTCATCACGCGCCCGCCATCGCACATATCGTGCAGGATGTCTTGGAACGCGGCCTCCTGCTCGTCGCTCAGCGAAAACGGCAGGGCTTCCCTGAGCGCCGCCAAGTGCTCGCCCGCGACATGGGCGTAGGGAGCGACTTCGACCAAGCCGCCGTCGTTGCGCAGGCGCAGCGCGAGCTGCAAGCAAAGACACTCCTCGTAGGCAAGACGCCGCCGCGCGATGTCGCGCTCGGCCATGCTCGATGGAAAGTGAATTGAGCGCAGCGCGCGGGCATTGCTCATCAGGCGGCGCTTGGCGCGCACGCGTGCGGGAATCGGGTCGAAGGGATTGCCGACGACCTCGAGCGCGCCGCTAACGATGCGGCGCATCCACGCCTGGCTCACGCCATCGCTCACGTAATGGACCGGCAGGATGGTGCCCGCGGCACGCCCGTCCTCGAGCTTTTCGAAATGCGGCGAGGCCATCTGCTTAAAGCCGTAGGCAAACTCGACCTTACCCATCACGGCCAGGCGGTCTCCCTGCTTAAACTGCTGGGCAATCCATGGCTGACGGAAAAAGGCGACTTGCAGCACGCCCGTCTCGTCCACCAGCGAGACCTCGGTCACCTGCATACGCGGGCGAGGCTGCTTTTGAACAATGCGATCGACCGTGGCGACTATCGTGCAAACGGTACCGATGGGCGCCATCTCGATAGACCAGGAGCGCGTGAAGTCGAGATATCGATGAGGGATATGGCTGTCTCTTATACACATCTCCGAGCCCACGAGACG
>CABSYH010000254.1:0-2343 GCA_902481965.1 uncultured Collinsella sp. | reverse complement strand
TTGATGCATGGGTGGTCTGTTGTTGTGCAAATGGGTATCATACTGTGGTTACTGCATCGACTCTGCGATGCATGTTTGTACGTTCCCGGCGGTCGGTTTGCCAGAAGCGCCCCGTCGGTTGTTCCAGACCCGTTTCGAAGAAAGGAAACCACACGAACCTATGGCAGCTAAAAAATCATCTCCTTTGAAGATCATTCCGCTCGGCGGCCTTGACGGCATCGGCAAGAACATGACGGTCTTCGAGTGCGGCGACGACATGGTGCTCGTTGACGCCGGCCTCATGTTCCCCGACGATTCCCAGCCCGGTATCGACCTGGTGCTTCCCGACTACACGTATGTCCTGGAGAACGAGGAGAAGCTCCGCGGCATCGTCGTCACCCACGGCCACGAGGACCACACCGGTTCGCTTCCGTACCTGCTGCAGGACCTCAACAACAAGGTGCCCATCTTCTCGAGCAAGCTGACGCTCGGTTTTATCGAGGGCAAGCTTTCCGAGTTCCGCATCCGTGCACCCAAGTTCCGTGAGGTCAAGGGCGGAAGTCATGTCAATCTCGGTGGCATCTCGCTCGACTTCTTCTCGATGACGCACTCCATCCCCGGCGCTCTGGGCGTGTTCATCCGCACCAATCAGGGCACCGTTATGCACACGGGCGACTTTAAGCTTGACCAGACGCCCATCGATGGTGTCACGCCCGACTATGCCGCTATCAGCCGCTTTGCCAAGCAGGGCATCGACCTGCTGCTTTCCGACTCTACCAACGCCACGGTTCCTGGCTTTACCAAGTCCGAGGCCGAGGTTGGTCCCAACCTGCTGCATGCCATCAAGAATGCTCCGGGCCGCGTGTTCGTCGCGTCGTTCTCGAGCCACATCCATCGCTTGCAGCAGATCTGCGACGCCGCCCGCAAGTGCGGCCGCAAGGTCGTCGTGACCGGACGTTCCATGCTCACCAACACCCGCGTGGCGCGCGAGCTGGGCTACCTCAACATCGACGATGCCGATATCATCGATGCCTTTGATATCGATAACCTGCCCGACGATAAGATCGTCGTCATGTGCACCGGTTCGCAGGGCGAGCCGCTGTCGGCCCTGTCCCGCATGGCCAACGGCGAGCACAAGACGCTTTCCATCCACGAGGGCGATACCGTCATCCTCTCGGCAACTCCCGTTCCCGGCAACGAGAAGGCCGTCCAGCAGGTCGTCAACAGCCTGGCCAAGCTTGGCTGCGACGTCTGGGATAAGTCCCGTGCCCTCGTCCACGTCTCGGGCCACGGCAGCCAGGAGGAGCTCAAGCTCATGATAGCCATGGCCAAGCCCACCTACTTTATGCCGGTTCACGGCGAGGCCGTTCACCTGCGCGCCCATGCCCAGCTCGCCCGCAAGATGGGCCTTAAGGACGATCACATCTTTATCCTCGATAACGGTGACACGCTCGAGATGCGCGGCGGTATCGTCAAACGCGGTGCGCCCGTCGAGTCCGGCGTTGTCTATGTCGACGGTCTGCGCATCGGCGATACCGACCCCATTGTCCTGCGCGATCGCCAAAAGCTCGCCAACGACGGTATGGTCACGGCTGTTGCCATCGTCTCGCTCAAGCACAAGAAGATCGAGGCTATCGAGTTCTCGGGCCGCGGCGTTTCGTTTGCCATCGACGACCAGTTCTCCGAGGATGCCTCCGCAGCCATCATGAAGACGATCGAGAAGGGCAAGTTTAGCTTTACGAGCAGCGGCTCCGATGCCATTCGCAAAGCCGTGCGCGATTCGCTCTCCAACTTTATCTGGAGCCGTACGCGCACCCGTCCGATGATCATCCCGGTCGTCATGGAGGTTTAGTTTGGCGCGCGGATCTGCACAAAACGCCAAAGGCAATAAAGCCAACAGCCAACCGGCATCTGCTAAGGGTGCCGGTTCCCATCTGCGTGCCAATAAGGGTCACGAGGCGGAGTTCGATGAGTTCGAGCCCCTGGTCGAACCTTCGGCCAATCGCGATATCGCCGGCGTGGTCATTGCCGTTTTGGCGATTGCATCCTTCATTGCCGTGATTTCGCCGGCAACGGCGCCCGTGACGGCTGCGGTTGCCGGTTTCTATCACCTCGGCTTTGGCCTGGGCGCCTACGTGCTGCCGATCGTCATCTTGCTGTTTGCCGCCACGCTCTTTTTGGGTGAGGACTCGCCGCTCAACATTCGCTCGGTCGCGGGTGGCGCCGTGGTCTTTGTGGCCATTGTCTCTATCCTGTCGCTGATGGTGCCGGGCACGAGCGATTCGTGCGACCTCATGTTTGCGCCGCAGAACCTTTCCTGTCTCTTATACACATCTCCGAGCCCACGAGACGTAGAGGAATCTC
>CABSYH010000253.1:0-2362 GCA_902481965.1 uncultured Collinsella sp. | reverse complement strand
GGTCCATGCGCCGGCCGCAGGTGCGGCAGCGGGTGCCGGTGCGGGGGCGGGAGCCGGAGCCGGCTGCGGGGCAGCCTGCTGCTGTGCCTGGCCGGCGGCGAACAGCTGGCTGGCGTTCATGCCGCCCATGCCGCCCGCCATGCCCATGCCCATAAAGCCTGCCATCGCGCCGTTGGGGTTGGCGGCTGCTGCGCGCATCGCATCGCTCTGGGCGCTGGCGATGTTGGCGGCCGCCATGGTGGGATCGCGCATGACTGCGGCCTTCTGCAGGTCCTTGATCATCTGCTCGTCTTCTTGCGAGGCGGCGATGGAGTTGACGCCAAAGCTCACGATCTCGACGCCACGTAGGTCGCGCCAGTCGGCCGAGAGAACCTCGTTGAGCGCGCGGGCGAGCTCGGTGGTGTGGCCGGGAATGGCGCTGTAGCGGATGCCCATCTCCGAGATCTTGGCAAAGGCGGGCTGCAGAGCGGTGAGCAGCTCGGACTTAAGCTGGCTGTCGATCTTATCGCGCGTGTAGCTATCAGTCACGTTGCCGCACACGTTGGTGTAGAACAGCAGCGGGTTGGTGATGCGGTACGAATACTCGCCGTTGCAGCGAACGGAGATGTCGACATCCAGACCGATATTGTTGTCGACTACGCGGAAGGGCACAGGCGAGGCGGTGCCGTACTTGTTGCCGATGATCTCCTTGGTGTTGATGAAGTAGACGCGCTGGTCCTTGCCTGCGTCGCCGCCAAAGGTAAAGCGGCTGCCGATATTGGCGAAGGTCTCCTTGATGGAGTCGCCCAGGTTGCCGCTAAAGACGCTCGGCTCGCTGCCGGTGTCAAAGACAAACTCGCCAGGCTCCAGCGCGACTTCGATGATCTTGCCGTTTTGCACCACGAGCATGCCCTGGCCGTCGTTGACGGCGATGACCGAGCCGTTGGAGATGACGTTGTCCTCGCCGCGCGTGTTGGAGCTGCGGCCGCCGGTGCGCTTACTGCCCTTGCAGGCCAAGACGTCAGCAGGCATCGATTCGCAATAGATAAATTCTTTCCACTGGTCGGCCATGACGCCGCCGGCAGCTCCCAATCCAGCTTTCAAGAGTCCCATGGTGATCTTCCTTTCTCGTCAAAGGCCGGGTGGTATTGGTCAGAATGGCTAATCGTCCTTGTTGTCCTTCATGACAACGGTGGTCTCGGTGTGGCTGAAGGTGTCGTGCTTCTCGGTCAGGTCGAGCTCGCCACAGTAGCAATCGGCGTGGGTGGCCTCGTTGGCCGTCTTGAGCTGGCCCACCAGCAGCACGTCTGCGATGATCACGATGATCAGCGGCGCGACGATGTTGATGAGGATACCCTCGACATCGAAGGTGAGGTAGTCCGGATTGAAGGCGTTCTCTCCCATAAAGAGGATCTGGGAGAGAACAAACCCGATCACAAAGAACAGCACCGAGGCGATGGCGAGCTTGGGCTTGGAGCAGGGGAGCTCGCCGACCATGCGACCGGTCTGGCCGTTCATGGCAAACAGGTAACTCTTGCCGTTCCACGAGGTGGAAAGCATCCACACGGGAAACAGGGCGTAGTCGCTGTCTTCCCAGGTGTAGTCGAGCTGCTTGCTTTCGACTGTGGCGTCGTCGTACTCGTCGACGACGGTTTCGCGCAGGGCCGAGATTGTGCTTTCCTCCATGCGGCGTTCGGCGCGAGCCTTGCACGTTTCGCAGTCCTCGTCGTAACGGTTGGCGATGTAGCCGGGCATATACGCGACCGAGAACGGGCGTAGGGCATCGTAGTCAAACGGCTCGATGGCATCCATGTGGCCGTCGGGCATCTTGGACGATCCGTCGACGGGCACGCGCTCAAACGAGATATTGCCTTTACGGTAGGCGTCGTAGTGGTCGGTGGTCGTGACGGTACGATCGGATTCCTCAGTCACGGTCTCGTTGGTCGCATCAAAGTACACTTCGCCGTCCACGCGGGCACCGTAAAGCCAAAACGGCACGTAAACACCTTGGACTTCGTCGATGTGGTTGCCGGTGACAAAGCTCTTGGGCAGCAGGATCTTACCCTTGTAGTGCTCTTTGAGCGCGGCCATAACGTCGTCGCGGCCGAGCTTAAACGGAATCACCAGGTCGGGTGAGAAGTCGCCCGAGAGCTGACCGGGCGCCACGGCGGGGTTGCCGCAGTACGGGCAGGTGGTAACGGCGACGGTACCGTCCGAAATTAACTCGGCGCCGCACGACGAGCAGATATAGCCGGCGTTTTGGGCGAGCTCCTGCACCGCGCTGTCGGCGGCGGGGCTGGGCGCCGCTGTTGCGGCGTCGGCTTTGGCGTCTGCCTTGTCCTGGCGCTCGCGATAGAGGGCCTCGACCTCTTCGACTTCAAAA
>CABSYH010000252.1:0-2374 GCA_902481965.1 uncultured Collinsella sp. | reverse complement strand
AGATGTGTATAAGAGACAGCTTCCCCGCTGCTGCATCCACCGGGCAGGGCACCTGCGGCCAGCGCTTGGGCACATCGGGACGCGCGTCGACACCCGGATAGAACCGAATCTCGAGCGTGTCACCCGCCGCCACGGCGGCGTCGAGCTCAACGGTCACCTCTTCGTGGCCCACAGCAACCAAGCGCCCCACGCGCACGCCCTGGTTAATTGCGCGCTCAAAGCTCATCAGCTCGGCACCCGAACGTCCTCGCAGGTACGCATCGGTAAACCCACGGTTAAACGACCTTCCCAGCTCGCGTTCAAGCTCTTCCACGGCACCGGGGTCCCACGCGTCGTCGCGCAGCATATCGAGCGCCCGGCGCCACACCCGCACCACATTGAATACGTAATCGGGGTTCTTCATGCGCCCCTCGATCTTGAGCGACGCCACGCCGGCATCTACAAGCTCGGGCAGATGCGCAATACCCAGATAGTCGCGCGGGCACAACAGGCGATCCCCTTCGACGGCGACAACGCTCTGCCCCGCCTCGTCCACCAGGTCGTACGCCAGACGGCACGGCTGCGTGCAGTCGCCGCGCATCGCCGAGCGCCCACGCCGCAGGGCCGAGAACTCGCACGCCCCCGAATAGCCGATGCAAATCGCACCGTGGCAGAATACCTCGATGGGCACGCCCGTGGCACATAGCGCCGCAATCTCGTCGACCGTCAGCTCGCGCGCCGTCGTCACACGCTCGACCCCCAGCTCATCGGCGGCAAGCCGCACGGCGCCTTCGCTATGAACGCCCGCCTGCGTGGACAGGTGAATCTCGACCCCGGGAATCGCCGCGCTCAGCACGCAGGCCAACCCGGCATCGGCGACAATCAGAGCATCGGCGCCCAGCTCCAGTGCATGAGCTCCCAACACCACCGCGTCGGACAGCTCATCGTCAAACACGAACACGTTGAGCGTCACGTACACGCGCGCGCCATGGGCATGCGCCACGGCACAACCGCGCACAAACTCGTCGTCGGTAAAACCGTGCGCACTCACACGGGCGTTAAAGCCGCCCAACCCTGCATAGATGGCATCGGCACCCGCGGCGATGGCCGCAAGCATCTGGTCGAGCCCGCCCGCCGGCGCTAGCAGCTCGGGCAGCGCCGCACCGGCAGCATCCAATCCAGTCTTGTATTGTCCGCTCGGCTCCATCGTCCGAATCGCCATCGACAAACTCCTTACCAAGGTATGCATTCACTCTGAAAAATGCCGTCTTCCAGCATACATGAGGCCTCGCGCGCCCCGTTTGGTTTATCGTGTAATAACTTATGTCCATCCTGCCCCGACGGCACATCCACCGTCCGGCACGACATACCTGGAGGTCAATATATGGGTCCTCGCCAACGACAGGGACGCAGCCGTTCAAAGACGCATGCTCTGCCCATAATCCTGCTCTCGTTTTTGGGCTTTCTGCTGATTGCGGGCGTGGCATTTGGCATCGGCATGGTCGGCAACGTCAACCGCTGGCTGTCCGATCTGCCCGACTACACCGACGCCAACGCGTATCTGGTGAGCGAGCCCACCGAGATCGTCGACTGCAACGGCAACAAGATCGCGAGCTTCTACACGCAAAACCGCAAGTCCATCACCAAGGACGAGGTCTCCCCCTACGTGCTGCAGGGCACCGTTGACGTCGAGGACGAGCGCTTCTACGAGCACGGCGGTATCGACCTGTGGGGTATCGCGCGTGCTGCGGTGGCAACCCTCGGCGGCGGGCACGAAGGCGCCTCGACTATCACCCAGCAGCTGGTGCGCAACACCATCCTGCAGGAGGAGCAGTTCGACTCGACCATCGAGCGTAAGGTGCGCGAGGCCTACATCGCCGTCAAGATGGAGGACATGTACTCCAAAGACGAAATCCTCATGATGTACCTCAACACCATCTATTACGGCCACGGCGCCTACGGCATCGAGGCCGCAGCCGAGACCTATCTGTCCAAGAGCGCCGCCGACCTCACCCTGAGCGAGGCCGCGCTGCTCATCGGCCTTCCCAACTCGCCCTCGCAGTACGACCCCACGGTCAACCCCGACCTGGCGCTGTCCCGTCGCAACAAGGTCCTCGACAACATGCTGCGCCTGGGCCACATCACCCAGGAGGAGCACGACGCCGCGCAGGCAGAGCCCATCACCCTCAACGTGACCGAGATTTCGGGCAGCGGCGTCGACGTATACTCGCAGCCCTACTTTGTCGCCTATGTTAAGCAGCTGCTGGAGCAGGAGTTCTCGACCGACGTGCTCTTTAAGGGCGGCCTGACCGTCAAGACCACCATCGACCCCACGATGCAGCAGGTAGCTGTCTCTTATACACATCTCCGAGCCCACGAGACGTAGAGGAATCTC
>CABSYH010000251.1:0-2391 GCA_902481965.1 uncultured Collinsella sp. | reverse complement strand
TCTCTATTCGTCGGCAGCGTCAGATGTGTATAAGAGACAGCGCGTGGGCCACTCAAGCGGCTGCAACGCATCGAAGCTGTGCACGCCCGTGCCGCCCATGGCCCACGGAGCCACGTCAACAGCCTCCGCCACAGCCAGGCCGCCGGTGCCTTGAGGTCCCATGAGCCCCTTATGGCCGGTAAAGCACACAATGTCGAGCCCCATGGCCTGCATATCGATATGCATCGCGCCGGCAGACTGCGAGGCGTCGACGATCACCAGCGCGCCGGCAGCATGGGCCATGGCCGCCACGCGCGCAATGTCGACCGCGTTGCCGGTCACATTGGAGGCGTGCGTCACCACCACGGCACGCGTGCCCGGCGTGACCAGCCGCTCGAGCTCGTCGTAGTCGAGCGCGCCGCTCGCATCGCAGCCCGCATGCTCAACGGTCACGCCCCGCTCTACCGCCAAGCGATTGAGCGGACGTAGCACGGAGTTGTGCTCGAGCACCGTCGTGACCACACGGTCGCCGGGGCACACCACCCCGTTGATGGCGGTGTTGAGCGCCGCCGTAGAGTTGGGCGTAAAGCACACATGGTCCGCCCTCGGGCAACCCAAAAGGCGTGCAAGCTTGGCACGGCAAGCGTGAATCGTACGAGCGGCATCGAGGGCACCCGACGTGGCGCCGCGTCCGGCATTGCCGAGCGAGCACATCGCCTGTGTCACGGCATCGATCACCGTCTGCGGCTTGTGCATGGTCGTCGCCGCGTTATCCAGGTAGATCATCGCACGACCTCCCACATATCAATCACGGTATAGCCCTCGGTGGGAACGCCCGCCGCGGCGAGTTCGCCGCGCAGCAGCTCCTCATCGGCAGGCAACGCCTTCCACGCCAGACCGCAGCCGGCAGCGACCTCCCCGGGCACGGGAATCGTTCGCCCGGGAAGGCCGCGCTCGACGCACAGGGACTCGCAACCCATGGCGGCCGCCGTGGTGGGAAACGTGATGACAAGCGCCGGGCGCTTCTCCCTCATGGCAACTCCAACCAATACGCTACGGGCGCACGACGCGCACGGCCTGCTCCATCTTCTCCACGATCACGTACATGTTCGTGACCTCGCCCACGGCAAGCTGGTCCTTAATGCCATAGTGGTCGAGGCAGGTGCCACAGGTAAGGATCTCGACGCCCTGCTCGGCCAGGCCCTTCAGGTCGTCGAGCACCGGAGAGCCCTCGACGGTGAGCTTGGCGCCACCGTTGTAGAACAGCATGGTCGCGGGCAGCTCCTCCTGCTGCGTCACGGCAAAGATAAAGGCCTTCATGAGCTTGTGACCCAGCTCGTCGTCGCCACGGCCCATGCAATCGGTGTAGACGGAAATGACGAGCTTGCCCTTGCCGGCGCTGGCATCACAGAAGGCAGCGCTATCCTGCTCGGGGTCCGCAACGGCAACGGCGCCAGAGGTCGCCAAGGTCACGTGCCACTCGGCGTCAGAAACCTTCTCGACCGAGGCCGTGCAGCCCTTTTCCTGTGCCATCTTGGAGATGTTCTTGACGGCGGTCTCGTTGTCGACCGAGGTCACGACAACGCCCTCGCCATCGAGCTGCTTGAGGGCCTTGAGCGTCTTGACGACGGGCAGCGGGCAGGCATCGCCCATGGCATTGACATCAATCTTGGTAGACATAGTAAATTCCTTTCGAATAAATCGTTTTAGAACGGTGCATAGTTCAATAAACGTGTCGTTAACGGACAATGTGGACGGCAGGACCGCCTGGCACCGGCTCGCACACGCGGCCGATTGTGGCGGCAACGCGCCCCTCGGCATGCAGACGGCGCGCAAGCTCATCCACATCGGCAGCAGGTGCCGCAATAAGCAAACCACCCGAAGTCTGCGGATCGTACAGCGCATCCAGTATGCCCGGCTCCAGGTCCTCGTCGGCAGCCACGCGCGGGCCAAAGAAGTCCTGGTTGCGGTAGGAGCCCGCGGGGATAATGCCCAGACGCGCCATGTCGAGCACCTGGTCAAAGAGCGGCACCGCCCCCGACGCAAGCTCAACCTGCACGCCCGAGCCCTCGGCCATCTCGCACGCGTGCCCGATCAGACCAAAGCCCGTAATATCAGTACAGCCGTGAAGCTCGAGTCCCTCGGTCAGACGAATCGGGGCCTCGTTGAGGGTACGCATCGAGTCAAACACGGCTGCGGCCTCGTCCTGCTCGATGAGCTCGCCCTTAATGGCCGTGGTGATGATGCCTGAGCCGATCGCCTTGGTCAGCAGCAGAACATCGCCCACGCGCGCGCCGCTGTTGGCGAGCATGTGGTCGAGCGCGACAAAGCCGCTCACGGACAGGCCGTACTTGGGCTCGTCGCTGTCTCTTATACACATCTCCGAGCCCACGAGACGTAGAGGAATCTCGT
>CABSYH010000250.1:0-2473 GCA_902481965.1 uncultured Collinsella sp. | reverse complement strand
CGAGATTCCTCTACGTCTCGTGGGCTCGGAGATGTGTATAAGAGACAGGTACCGAGGTGCCGGTGCCGGTGCCCAGGTTAAAGATCTCGACGCCGGTCTTGCCGTTCATCCAGTTAAGGGCGGCAACGTGACCAGAGGCCAGATCGCACACGTGGATGTAGTCGCGCACGCCGGTGCCGTCGGGGGTGGGGTAGTCGTTGCCAAAGACCTGAACGGCCTCGAGCTTGCCCACGGCGACCTGGGCGACATAGGGCACCAGGTTGTTGGGGATGCCCTTGGGATCCTCGCCGATCAGGCCCGACGGATGGGCGCCGATGGGATTGAAATAACGGAGTAGCACGACGTCCCACTCGGGGTCGGCGGTGTGGACGTCCATAAGGATCTGCTCGATCATCCACTTGGTCCAACCATAGGGGTTGGTCGCGGGCTTCTTGGGATCCTCCTCGGTGACGGGCGGGTTGTCCGGGTCGCCGTAGACGGTCGAGGAGCTCGAGAAGATGATGGACTTGCAGCCATGGTTGCGCATGACGTCGATGAGCACCAGGGTGTTCTCGATGTTGTTGTGGTAGTACTCGACGGGCTTGCTCACCGACTCGCCGACGGCCTTAAAGCCGGCAAAGTGGATGACGCGGTCGATCTGATGGGTATCGAAGATCTTGTTCATCGCATCGCGGTCGAGCACGTTGGCCTCGTAGAAGGTGAGGTTCTTGGCGGCCTCGTCGCCCACGATGGTCTTGACGCGGTCGACGGCGACGGCGCTGGAGTTGGAGAGATCATCGACGATGACGACCTGGTAGCCACCCTCGAGCAGCTGAACGACGGTGTGCGAGCCGATAAAGCCGGCGCCACCGGTAACGAGGACACAGGTGTCTTTGGGGTCGAGTGCTTTGGACATGTAGTCTCCTATCGAATCAGGAACACTTCTTCAGGGGAGTATAGCGCAGGCAGGGGCACCCAAAACGTGCAGGGCAGGAAAAGCAGATGAACATGCTAACGTACTCATGGAAATGTTTGGCGTGGGCATACCCTCGACCTTGACGTTTGCATACGAGCCGCCGACCATACGGTTTGCTGCCGTTCGTGGAAATCGTTGGGATGCGCCGGATGTACGCTAATATGTATGAGTTGAGCGACATATAAATAAACATGTAACGGAGTAGATATGTCACCAAACAGCGATTCCATCCTTTCCCAGGAGCTTTCGCGTCGCACCGCCCTCAAGGCCCTGTTCGGCGCAGCTTCTGCAGCCGTTCTTTTTGGTCTGCCCGCTCGCGCCCATGCTGCGGAGGCCACCAAGGAAACCACCGACAAGCTCAATGCGGCCCAGGCTCAACTTGACGAGGTCCAGGCCCAGCTCGACAGCATCGCAAATGAATACGCGGCGCTGGCCAACAAAAACGCCCAGACCCTCAACGATATCGAGGGCGTGCAGGGCCAGATTGACAGCACGCAGGCGCAGATTGACGAAAAGAAGGCCGAGCTCAAAAAGAAGCGCGACGATCTTTCCGATCGCGTTTCCGCCAGCTATAAGTCGGGCGGCACCAACATCCTGTCGCTGCTGCTCGCTTCGGGTTCGTTTGAGGAGCTCGTCGCCAATGCGCACTATGTTGAGAAGATCAACAAGAGCGACCGCGACGCCATCGAGGACATTCAGACCATCCAGGAAGAGCTCGATGCGCAAAAGACCGAGCTCGAGTCGCAGAAGGCTGACTTGGAGAAGCTCAAGGACCAGCAGACTGCCCAGATGCAGGATATGCAGGCTAAGCAGCAGGAGGTCCAGACGGTTCTGAACGGCCTCTCTGACGATGTCAAGGAGCTCATGGCTCAGCGTGATTCCGAGATTCTCGCTGCCGCCCAGGCCGAGGAGGCCGCTAGGAAGGCCGCCGCTGCCGCGGCCGCCGCGAACAAGAACAATTCCTACTCGGGTGGTTCGAGCTCGGGTGGTGGATCGTACGCGCCCGGAACTCCGCAGCAGAATGCCGGCTCGGGCAAGCAGCAGGCTGTCGTCAACGCGTGCTACTCCACGCCTTCGCCGGGTCAGAACTGGTGCGCGGCGTGGGTCACCAATGTCTTCCGTAACGCCGGCGTTGGCTACTTTGGAGGCAATGCGTGCGACATGTTTAACGCCTGGTGCTATAGCTCCGACCGCTCGGCGCTGCAGGTGGGCATGATCGTGGCCGACTCATCGCATAGCGGCACCGGCATGCCGGGTCTGATCTATGGCCACGTGGGCATCTATGTTGGCGGCGGCATCGTCATGAGCAATGAGGGCGCCATTACGTCTAAGTCGCTTGATTCGTTTATTAGCTTCTATGGCACTGGCTCTGGCGTGCGTTGGGGCTGGCTCGGCGGTATTGCGCTGTCGTAAAGCCGACGGGGCCGCGTGCCCGCCCGCATTATATTTGATTGCCTGCTCGGGCAGTCCTGCGCAAGACGAAGGCCACATTAAGTGGCCTTCTTTGCGTGCGGAACT
>CABSYH010000249.1:0-2478 GCA_902481965.1 uncultured Collinsella sp. | reverse complement strand
CTATTCGTCGGCAGCGTCAGATGTGTATAAGAGACAGTGCGTAAACGACGTGACACCACGCACGCAGACGGCGCGAGCGCACCCCGGCAGGTTGTTCGCCAGGGCTTCTGCCATCATATCGGCGGCTTCGCAGGGCTCGACCATATCTCGACGGTCCAAACCGCCCGCGTAGGCACGCAAAAGCTCAAACACACGAGCCTCGGCATCGCTTTTTGGCTCAGGCTGGCAATTGTTGCTACCGCATCGCTCGGCCGTCGTCCCCGCCACACCCGGCAGCACATCGCGGGCCATGCGCGCAAACATGCGCACCGTGCCCTGGCTGCGCGAAAGCGGCTGCAGGTCGGCATCGTCGAGACGCGTGACCATGTCCGAGAACAGCATCTGGCGCTGCAGGTTGTCGACGAAACCGCACCCGTCGCCCAAAAGCTCCCAAAGCGAGCGAAGCCACGATGCGGGTGTCTTGTAGTCGATACCCAGCGAAATGCCGGCTTCCGCCGCACCATGACGGCACAGATCGAGCTCGGCAAACGTAGACGCCAGCAAAACGGCACGTCCATGGCGGGCAATAAGGTCGGCAAGCAGCGCCGCCTCGGCATCGCTCAAATCCGTGCCGGCATTGGTGGTATAGATTCGAACAGGCATGGTCCTCCGCTCAAACTGTTCGCAATAATCAATGCATCCATCCTACCCGCCCAAGCGGACAGATTTGCCCCACGCCAACAGATTTGATCCCCTGGGGACGGAGGAAAACGGATCACCGGGTTAGACTGACCCCCTCGGTGATCCGTTTTCCTCCGTCCCCAGGGGATCAAAAAAAACCGCCCCCGGAGGAGCGGTTTTGAACAATTGGTTTTGCGCGGCCTACTCGCCATCCTCCAACTTAATGAGGATCTTGCGGTAGCCACCGTACTCGCCGTTCAGCGCCTTTGAAACGCGGCTCACCGTGGTGGACGAAGCGCCGGTACGGGCCTGAACCTCAACATAAGGCTCGCCCTCGTCCAAATAGCGCGCAACCTGCAAACGCTGAGAAAGGTCGCAAATCTCGCGCGGCGTGCAGATATCGGTCAAAAACGCTTGGATATCCTTCTCGTCATCCAAAAGACTAAATGCGTGGACCAGCTGCTTGACATCAGGCTTGTCAAACATGTTCTCGATATTCATCGATCACCGCCAAACCCGCCAAAAGGCATCGAAGTTGATACTGACATCGGGCATCGTTCGCCCGTTCTATGCAATAGGGCAACGCCTGTGGCTTTTGCCCGTAGCAGTGTAGCACACCACCAAACTAAAGCGACAAGACTCTCTGCCAGCGGCGCGTTTTTCAGGACGAACGCCGTTTAGAAACCGTATGCGCACGTAAGCTCCACGAATATTTGAGACAATGAGCGCCCAAACACCGCGGCGCGCCCGCGCAACCATCCAGGTCGCCGCCGCAAGCCGCTTCACGCGACGCCAGCAACCCCGGTGCAAGAAAGGATTCACGCCATGCGCTTTATGCTTAACTGGCTCTTCACCTCGATCGCCATCGCGATCGCCACGTTCCTCGTCCCCGGTATCCAACCCTTCGGCTTTGCCGAGACCTGGGTCTGCTTTGCCTTTGTGGGACTGTTCCTGAACATTGTCGATTCGCTCGTCAAGCCGTTCCTGACCGTCATCTCACTGCCGCTCACTATTATTTCGCTTGGTGTTTTTCAGCTCGTAGTCAACAGCTTTATGCTCGAGCTGGCCAGCTACCTGTCGGTCAATCTGCTGGGCGCGGGCATCTCCATCGCCAGCTTTGGATCGGCCTTTATGGGCAGTATCCTGGTATCCATCACGCGCAGCATCCTCGACAGCATCGCCGAGGACTAAAACGGCCATTCCGGCCGTGCCCGTCTCAACAGTCCAAAACGAAGGCCGCCCATCGCAAAAATGGGCGGCCTTCTTATTTGTCAAGTCTCAAAGGGCGAGAGAATCTACCATTTCTACCCCGTCCCCAAATGGCAGGTGTGGGTTAGATGACGTAGTCGTAGCCATGGTTGGGAGCGACAAGTTGATCGAGTGTCACACCGTCGAGGTAGTCGTTGATGAGCTTGTCCAGGTTCTTCCACACGTCGAGCGTGGGGCACTCATCCGAGCGTGAGCAGCCCTTGCAGTCGCCATCCAGGCATGCAACCGGTGCCAGACTGCCCTCGGTCAGGCGCAGGATCTCGCCCACCGTGTACTGCTCGGGCGGGCGCGTGAGCACGTAGCCGCCGCCCTTGCCGCGCATGCCCGAAAGCATGTTGGCGCGCACGAGCGTAGCCAAGATGTTCTCGAGATATTTCTCGGAAATCCCCTGTCGCGCCGCAATCTCTTTGAGCGGGATGCGACCGGCCGCCTGGTGCTCGGCCAGATCGACCATAACGCGCAGGGCATATCTGCCCTTTGTAGAAACCAACATGTATAGTGCCTGTCTCTTATACACATCTCCGAGCCCACGAGACGTAGAGGAATCTC
>CABSYH010000248.1:0-2483 GCA_902481965.1 uncultured Collinsella sp. | reverse complement strand
GATTCCTCTACGTCTCGTGGGCTCGGAGATGTGTATAAGAGACAGTGCCTATACCGACGAGGGTTTCCCGTTCCCGGTGGACCAGCCGTTCGTTCCCTCCGACGACCCCACGGGCGTCTACCAGCGCATCGTCAATCTTCCCGCTGTTCCCGCCGGCGCTCGCGAGATCATTCGCTTCGACGGCATCGAGAGCTATGGCGAGCTGTACGTCAACGGCCAGTTTATCGGCATGACCAAGGGCTCGCGCCTGTCTGCCGAGTTCGACGTGACCGACGCGCTCGTCGAGGGCGACAACCTGTTTGCGGTCAAGGTCCTGCAGTACAGCGATGGCAGCTATATCGAGGACCAGGATATGTGGTGGGCCTCGGGCATTTTCCGCGATGTGTACCTTGTGCAGCGTCCCGCCGCGCACCTGGTCGACTTTAGGTTCCGCACGCACCGCGAGGGCGATACCGCTCTGATTACGCTCGATACGGTGGCCGAGGGCGCTACCCGCGTTGTGTATACGCTCAGCGATGGCGAGAACGTGGTGGCTACGGGTGAGTGCGTCGACGGCCATGCCGAGTGCAGCGTGACCGATGCCCACTTCTGGAATCCCGAGGACCCCTTCCTCTACGACCTTACGTTTGAGGTCTACGACGGCGACAAGGTGAGCGAGTACGTCCCGCATCGCCAGGGTCTTGCCGAGGTGACGGTCGAGGGCAATCATATCTACCTCAACAGCACTTACTTTAAGATGCATGGCGTCAACCGCCACGATCACGACGATCACAAGGGCCGCGCCGTGGGCCTCGATCGCATGCGCCGCGACCTGGAGCTCATGAAGCAGCACAACATCAACGCGGTGCGCACGTCCCACTACGCCAACGACCCGCGCTTCTACGAGCTGTGCGACGAGTACGGCATCATGCTGGTCGCCGAGACCGATATGGAGAGCCACGGCTTCGAGAATATCGGCAATATCGCCCTGGTCACCGACGACCCGGCATGGGAGCCGGCCTACGTCGACCGCATTGAGCGCCTGGTGATGCAGGAGCGCAACCACGCCTGCATCATTATGTGGTCGATGGGCAACGAGAGCGGCTATGGCTGCAACATCCGTGCAATGTATGTCAAGGCTCACGAGCTCGATGGTCGTCCGGTCCACTACGAGGAGGACCGCAACGCCGATACCGTCGACGTTATCTCCACCATGTACTCCCGCGTGTCGCAGATGAACGACTTTGGTGAACATCCGTTCCCCAAGCCGCGCATCAACTGCGAGTACGGTCACTCCATGGGCAATGGCCCCGGAGGCCTGTCCGAGTACCAGGAGGTCTTCGATCGCTGGGATTGCATCCAGGGCCAGTTCATTTGGGAATGGTGCGACCACGGCTTGGCTGCTGTGACCGAGGACGGCGTTGCCTACGACATGTATGGCGGCGACAACGGCGACTACCCCAACAACAGCAACTTCTGCATCGACGGCATGGTGTTCCCCTGGCAGCAGCCGAGCCCGGGCCTCACTGAGTATGGTCAGGTCATCTGCCCGGTTCGCATGGCCTACGATGCCGAGGCGGGCGAGCTGACCGTCACCAACAAGCGTTGGTTCACCACTCTCGAGGATGTCTGCCTGTCGGCCGAGACCCTGGTGGACGGCGACGTGGTCTGCCGCAAGACGCTCATGCCCGGCGCGGTTGCCCCCGGCGCGTCCGTCAAGCTTCCGCTGGTGATTCGCGAGGCCGCGGTAGGCGAGACCCTGCTGACCGTGCGCGCCTACACCATGGCCGCTCACGTCTGGTGCGAGCCGATGTTCCAACTGGGCGCAAGCCAGTTTGCCATCGCAAACCATCCGGCGCCGGCCATCGCGGCTCCCACTCGTCCTGAGCTTACGGTCGAGGAGACTGAGCAGGAGATTCGCATTCACTCCCTCAACGGCGAGCTGACCTTCAGCAAGGTAAACGGCACCGTGAGCAAGTGGAAGGCATCCGGCCGTGACGTCATGGCCTCTGGTCCCCAGGTTGGTTTTTGGCATCCGCTCGTCGACAACCACGCCCAGGAGTACGACTCCCTGTGGAAGGACAACTTCATTGATGTAATGCAGACGTCCACCCGCAAGGTTTCTTGGAAGCAGGACGGCAATGCGGTCGTCGTTACCGTGAGCCAACGTATTGCTCCTCCCGTCCGCGCGTTCGGCATGCGCGTCGAGCTTGTCTACACCGTGCTTCCGAGCGGTCGCGTCGACCTCAAGGTTTCCGGCGAGCCCTACGGCGATTACTCGGATATCATCCCGCGCATCGGCATCTCCTTTGAGGTTCCCGGTTGTGATCGTGCCGTCGAGTGGTATGGCCACGGCCCGGGCGAGAACTATCCGGACTCGCTGCGCGCCAACCCGGTCGGTCATTACCGCACTACGGTCGACGACATGTTCACGCCCTACGTTATGCCCCAGGACTGCGCCAACCGCGAGGGTACCCGCTGGGTCGCCCTGCGCTCCAGCCACG
>CABSYH010000247.1:0-2494 GCA_902481965.1 uncultured Collinsella sp. | reverse complement strand
TGGGCTCGGAGATGTGTATAAGAGACAGTTATCGGCCTGGATGTAACAGAGCATGCGCATGCTCATGATCGCCTGGCGCAAGCCAACCACCTGCTTGAGCTTGCGGGCCAAGAGCTCCAAGCCCAGATCGAAGAAGTCAAAAAAGTTGCTGACAATGCGGCCTATCTGCGTATGCGCGCTCGCGTGCACGACGTGATCGGGCAGCGCCTGTCCATCCTCCATCGTTATCTGGAGGCGGGGCGCCTGGATGATGAGTCACTCGAGCAGATCGACCCGCTGCTGCGCTCAATCGCTGCCGATCTGCGCAGCGGGGGCGACACCGAACCGGCAGAGCAACTGGGCGATATCGTCCATGCCTTTGGCCTGGTGAGCGTGCAGATCGATGTTGAGGGCGCGCTGCCTGAGGACGCGCGTGTCGCCACCGCATTTTTGCAGATTATTCGCGAGGCCTCGACCAATGCCACCAAGCACGCGCAGGCGCATCGGGTCTACGTGCGTCTGTGGCAGGAGGGGGCGGATGCTGACGGCATCGCGCGCATGACGATTTCTAACGACGGGTCCCCGGCTCCCGTATCGTATCGCGAGGGAACGGGTATCCCAGGTATGAGGCATGTCGCGCAGAATCTGGGCGGCAGCCTGGAAGTCCACACCGCCCCGCCCTTCACGCTTACGGTGTCTATCCCGCTCGCCTCCAACGCCACGGTCCAAAGGAGAAGCTCATGATCCGCGTCCTTATAGTCGAAGACCAGGCCATCCTGCGCGAGAGTCTGGCGCGCTCCGTTGGCGACCAGCCCGATATGACCGTTGTTTCCGCCGTTGCCGATGCTTCCGAGGCCTTGGGTGTCGCGCTCAAGGAGCGTCCGGACATGATACTGATGGACGTATGCACCGAGCATGATTCCAACGGCATCGTGGCGGCGGCGCGCATCAAAGAACAACTGCCCGAGTGCCGCGTCATTATCATGACGGGTATGCCCGAGATCACCTTTGTGGACCAGGCGCGCGAGGCGGGCGTCGACAGCTTTGTGTACAAGAACGTCGGTATCGACGAGCTATTCGCCGTGATGCGCTCCACGCTGGCGGGTTACTGCACGTTTCCCAAGCCGCCCGAGAGCATCTTCTCGGGCACGGCGGCCCTCGACGATGTCGAGCTGTCGATTTTGCGCCTTGCCTGCGAGGGCAAGAGCCGCCGCGAGATCGCGGCCGAGCTGTTTATGAGCGAGGGCACCATCAAACGCCGCATCTCGGAGATTCTCAACAAGACCGGCTACGACAACATCATGCGCCTGGCCGTGCGCGCAGTAACGGAGGGCAGCATCGTTCCCAACATGGAGCGCTAGCGCTCGTTACGCATCGGCATAAAGCGGCGGGGCCGCAGGATCAACTCCTGCGGCCCCGTCTGGCATGTGCGCGGATGTGTCCGCCAATCCGCGGCTATCGGTGTCTGCCGTTACGCGATGGTTGCGCTGTAGGAGGCGACGTCCTCGTAGGAATCGGTCAGGTAGGCGTCGATGCCGATGGTCGTATTGACGAGGTCGTCAAGGCTGTCAAGCTCGCCGCTCGAGAACGTGAATTCCTCGGTGGCGTTGGTGCCGGGCATCAGGTGAGCCGAGAACCAGGGTTCCTTCATGGTGCCGTTGACGTTGGTCTTGCCGGAAGGAGCGTAGAAGGTCAGGTCCTTGTCGCTCTTGTTGGTGATGTTGACGACAAATCCGATGTCGCCCCAGTCGTCCTTGAACTTCTCGGTGATGGTGATGGTGCACAGGTCGTCATCGGCGACGGTGACGGCGGGGGAGATTTCGATGCTCTGGACGTCGTCGTCTTCGACGGCCTCATCGATCTCTTCTTCCTTCTCGGCGTTCTCGCGATCCTTCTTCACCGTACCGGACAGATCCTTGTCGGACTTCGTAAAGATAAGCTTGTCGCCATCCACCTCGAGGACGAGCTTGTCGTCCTTGAGCTTCAGGTCGTGCGACTCATCTTCGGCGGTAATCGTTACGGTGGTGGCGTCCTTGGCCTCCCATTTCAGGTCGGCGACCTCAAGGAACATGTCGAGGACGCCCGTGCCGTCTTCGTCGAGGATCAGGATACAGTTGAGGCCCCACTCCTTGAGCATATCCATGCACTCATCGGTGAGCTCTTCGCCGTCCAAGGTTCCACCCGAGTACTGCCAGCTGCCGACGAAGTTGGCCTTGGGGTCTTTGCCGCCGCCGCTGCAGCCCGTCAGGGCAAAGGCGAGCGCCAGGACGCATGTCAGGAATGCGAGTACGGACTTTTTGAACGTTGTCTTCATGGTGTCCTCCTTTATCGAACGAAACCTATAGAAACAAATGCGGGGGTGGCGGAACCCCCGCCAATTACCAGATAGAGGGGTTAGGGCCTGGGCGTTCCGCAGTTGCTACAGAACTTGCCGCCGTTTTCGCTGCCGCAGTTGGGGCAGAACCACTTGGCCGGCGCCGGGGCAGGTGCGGGGCTGCCGCACTCGGAGCAGAAC
>CABSYH010000246.1:0-2496 GCA_902481965.1 uncultured Collinsella sp. | reverse complement strand
CGAGATTCCTCTACGTCTCGTGGGCTCGGAGATGTGTATAAGAGACAGGCACCATGCAGGCATCGCAGCGTCTCGACCGCTTTGGCGCGGAGGTCTTCGCCTCGCTCAACAACAAGCTTCTCGCGCTGAAGGCTCAGGGCAAGACCATTTACAACATGAGCGTGGGCACGCCCGACTTTAAGCCGTACGACCATGTGGTCGAGGCGCTCACGCAGGCAGCCCAAGATCCCGAGATGTGGAAGTATGCCCTGCGCGACCTACCCGAACTCAAGCAAGCCGTGTGCGATTACTATGAGCGCCGCTTTGGCGTTTCGGGCATTACGCCGTCCATGGTGCAGTCGTGCAACGGCACGCAGGAGGGCGTGGGTCATTTGGGCCTGGCCCTGCTCGATCCGGGCGACACCATTCTGGTTCCCGATCCGTGCTACCCGGTCTTTGAGGCGGGTGCCAAGATCGCCGATGCCAAGCTCGAGTACTATCCGCTGGTCGCCGAGCATAATTACCTGCCCTATGTGGCGGGCATCGATCCCGAGGTGGCCGACCGTGCCAAGTATATGATCGTGTCGCTGCCCGCGAACCCGGTCGGCTCGGTGGGTACGCCCGAGGTCTACGAGGAGATTATCGCTTTCGCCCGCGAGCACGACCTGCTCATCGTCCATGACAACGCATACTCCGACATCGTGTTTGACGGCGAGCCCGGTGGCAGCTTCTTGCAGTATCCCGGTGCGCTCGAGGTGGGCGTTGAGTTCTTCTCGCTCTCCAAGTCGTTTAACGTCACCGGTGCGCGTATCGGCTTTTTGGTCGGTCGCGAGGATGTGGTCTCGGCCTTTGCCAAGCTGCGCGGCCAGATCGACTTCGGTATGTTCTTCCCGATCCAGAAGGCTGCTATCGCCTGCCTGAACGGTCCGCGCGATGAGGTCGAGGCGCAGCGTCTGAAGTACCAGGAGCGCCGCGATGCCCTGTGCGACGGTCTTGAGGGCCTGGGCTGGGAACGTCCCAATGCGCATGGCTCTATGTTTGTGTGGGCCAAGCTTCCCGGTGGTCGCACCGATTCTATGGCGTTTTGCGAGGAGCTTATGGAGAAGGCCGGCGTTGTGGTGACGCCGGGCGCGAGCTTTGGCCCTTCGGGCGAGGGGCACGTGCGTATGGCACTGGTCTTACCGCCCGACCAGATCGCTTTGGCTGTCGAGGCCATTCGCGAGGCGGGCCTGTATTAGAAACCTATTTCGACTCGTCAATAGCTCGAAACCGATTTCGTGCAGTTATTTTACGAATTCTGCAAACAATTTCGGTAAACGGTCGATTTTTGGCTGCGAATAGGAGCATAATCAAAGTCCCGATTGGATGTATTGGGATTACGACAAGCCGCTCGGGTCGTTCCCGGGCGGCTTGTTTGTGGAGAGAGATGGGAGTTTCTAATGGTTAACGAGAAGAAGGTCGCTATTGTCGGCTGCGGTTTCGTCGGTTCGTCTTCGGCGTTCGCACTGATGCAGAGTGGTCTGTTCTCCGAGATGGTCCTCATCGACGTGGACAAGAACCGTGCCGAGGGTGAGGCCCTGGATATCGCGCATGGCATGACGTTTGCCGAGCCGATGAAGATCTACGCCGGCGATTATTCCGATGTCGCCGACGCCGCTATGATCGTCGTCACCGCTGGCGCTGCCCAGAAGCCCGGTGAGACCCGCCTGGACCTGGTCAACAAGAACGTCAACATCTTTAAGTCCATTATCCCCGAGATTAAGAAGTCCGGCTTCGACGGCATTCTGCTCATCGTTTCCAACCCGGTCGACGTTCTGACCTACGCCGCCATCAAGATGTCCGGCCTGCCCGAGGGTCACGTCATCGGCTCCGGCACCGTGCTCGACACCGGCCGTCTGCAGCAGATGCTCGGCGCTCACGTCGAGGTCGATCCGCGCGACGTTCAGGCCTACGTCATGGGTGAGCACGGTGACTCCGAGTTTGTCGCTTGGTCCAGCGCTCAGGTTGCCGGCGTTCCGCTGAACACCTTCTGCGAGCTTCACGGCCATCTGGAGCATGAGGCTGCCGAGAAGCGCATCGCCGAGGACGTCAAGAACTCCGCCTACACCATCATCGAGAAGAAGCACGCCACCTACTATGGCGTCGCCATGGCCGTCAAGCGCATCTGCACCGCCGTTATGCGCGATGAGCAGACCGTTTTGCCTGTCTCCTCGCTCATGGTGGGCGAGTATGGCCTGTCCGATCTTGCCATCTCCATGCCGACCGTCGTTGGCCGCGACGGCGTTGTCTGCCGCGTCCCCGTGCCGCTGAACGACGACGAGCAGCATGAGCTCACCGTCTCCGCCAAGGCCCTCAAGGACATCATCGACAGCGTCGATTTTTCCTGCTAAATCAAGCTCGCTAGAGCGAAAAGCTACAATGAAGGCGTCCGGGCCCACACGGTCCGGGCGCCTTTTTGGTGCAAAGTAACCTGACCCCAATGCACCATAGTTGCTGTCTCTTATACACATCTCCGAG
>CABSYH010000245.1:0-2502 GCA_902481965.1 uncultured Collinsella sp. | reverse complement strand
CACAGGCGGTCTCGCCGGCATCGTCGCGGCCCAGCTCGCGCTTCATGCGCGCGACCAGGCCTTCGGCCATGGCGGCGGCGCCCATCACGGCGCCGACCTTGATGCATTCCTCGGTGTCACGGCCGATGGCGTGCTCGGGCGCCTCGAGCGGAACGCTGGCGAGCTTGGCAGCGCGGGCAGCTAGCGCGTCCATGGAGATGCGGAGGCCCGGCGCGATCGCTCCGCCAATGTAATAGCCGTCCTCATCGATGACGTCGATATTGGTCGCGGTACCAAAGTCCACCACGATCGCTGGCGCGCCGTAGAAAGCTTCGGCTGCGACGGCGTTAGCTACGCGGTCGGCGCCCACGGCCTGGGGTCGCGCCGCACGCAGCTTGGTCACGGCGGCCGTCTGCGGCCCGATGACGATGGCGTCTGCGGCAATGCGGTCGGCCACAGCGTGCCATTCGCGCGAGAGCTGCGGCACCACGCCGGCAAAGGCGATCGCGTCGACCGCGCCGAGCGAGAGGTCGTACATCTTAAAGAAGCCCATCAGGCGCACGTGGATCTCGTCGGCGGTATAGGAGCGGTCGGTGGGCATGCGCCACGACTGCACCAGCTCGTCTCCGTCAAACAGGCCCATGGCCGTCTGCGTATTTCCCATATCGATAGCGAGCAGCATGTCTACTCCCAGTGTCGGCATAAAAGGACGCGCACCATTGTATACGTGCCGTCGACGGCGCTCGGCTGCGATTCGTTTACGGTGATAGGGGCTGAGGGGTTTAAATATGAAGGAATTATGCTCTACGAGATTTTCCTTGCCGTTTACCGAACTCCCGCGTAATATTCTTTCTTGCGCACATGAGGCGCCCAGACATTGCGGGGTGGAGCAGTCTGGTAGCTCGCCGGGCTCATAACCCGGAGGTCGTAGGTTCAAATCCTGCCCCCGCGACCAAGAACTTGCAGCTCGTCGGCCTAGCCGGCGAGCTTTTTTGTTATTTCGGGACCGTGTTTTCGGTCCAATTCTCGGCCTCTCAAACAAAATCTCGATCTGTAACATCTAGACCCGATTTGGGCGGCTAGGTGTTACAGATCGAGATATACCGGTGGGTTGGGTCGTGTTTGTCTAAATCTGTAACACGAGGGACGGATTTTGCCGAGTTGTTGTTATAGATTGAGATTTTCTAGCAGGCGGGTTTGGTTTGTCTCGATCTGTAACAGTAAGACCCAGTTTTGCCGCGTAACTGTTACAGATTGAGACAAACCGACGGGCCGCCCTGCCCCATCCACCTGCCGCTACCTGCTGTCCGCCGATTTCCGTTGCGCTGTTGTATTCCCATGCCATATACTCTAGACAACTACGCGGCAACATCGCCGCCGCGCCTACAAGAGAGGAATGTCCATGACCGCACCTGCATCCAAGCTGCTTCAGCCCATTACGGTTGGCCCCCTTGAGCTCAAAAACCGCATTATGTTTCCGCCGCTGACCACCGGCTACGAGGAGCGTGACGGCTCCATTGGCGAGCGCAGCCTGGCTTTTTACGAGCGCTTGGCCCGTGGCGGCGTGAGTTACATCGTCATCGGCGACGTTGCTCCCGTCATGACCGCAAGCCCCACGCCCAAGCTGGCGACCGACGCCCAAATCCCCACGTTTAAGGCCCTGGCCGATGCCGTCCACAAGCACGGCGCCAAGGTCGCGCTGCAGCTGTTCCACCCCGAGTACGACGTGCCCGGTGTCGGCCGCATGGTCATGGGATCCATGGCCGCCGCCAAGGCCGCGCAGGAGGCCAAGGCCGCCGGCGACGAGGAGACCTTTGCCGCCAAGATGGCCGAGTCCAACGAGATCCGCAATCAGGCATACGCCAAGCTGCACCACGACATGCAGCACTTTGTGAACGAGGCGAGCGTAGAGCAGCTCACCCAGATCAAGGAGGCCATCGCTGCCTCGGCCGCCCGCGCGCAGCAGGCCGGCATCGACGCCATCGAGGTCCACGGCGACCGCCTGGTGGGTTCGCTGTGCTCGGCCATCCTCAACCAGCGCACCGACGAGTACGGTGGCTCGTTCGAGAACCGCGTTCGCTATGCGCTGGAGGTCGTCGCCGCCATTAAGGAGGCCGCGCCGCAGCTGATGGTGGAGTACAAGCTCCCCGTGATCATGGAGAACCCCGACGGCACGCCGCGCGGCAAGGGCGGCCTGCAGCCCGATGAGGCCTGCGAGTTCGCCAAGCTGCTCGAGGGCGCGGGCATCGACATGATCCAGGTCGCACAGGCTAACCACACGGGCAACATGGGCGACACCATTCCGCCCATGGGTGCCATGCCCTACAACTGGACGCTGCCCGTGGCCGAGCGCGTCAAGGCCCTGGTTTCCGTGCCGGTGGCAACTGTCGGCCGTGTTGTCTCGGTCGAGGCCGGCGAGAAGATTCTGGAAGACGGCGCGGCCGACATCATCGCCTACGGTCGCTCGCTCATGTGCGACCCCGACCTGTCTCTTATACACATCTGACGCTGCCGACGAATAGA
>CABSYH010000244.1:0-2585 GCA_902481965.1 uncultured Collinsella sp. | reverse complement strand
CCCCATTGGCGTATTCGACTCGGGTCTGGGCGGCCTGACGGTTGCACGCGCCATCGCGACGGCGCTGCCGCACGAGTCCGTCTACTACTTCGGCGACACCAAACGCTGCCCTTATGGCACCCGCACCGAGGACGAGGTACGCTCGTTTGCGCTGCAGGCGGGCCGCTGGCTGTCGAAGCACGACGTCAAGATTATGGTCATCGCTTGCAACACGGCGACTGCAGCGGCCTTGCGTCTGGCTCAGCAGGTGCTCGACGTGCCCGTGATCGGTGTCATCGCGCCGGGCGCACGTGCGGCGATTAACAGCACTCGCACACGCCGCGTGGGCGTTCTCGCCACCAATCTCACCATTCGCTCGGGTGCTTACACGCGTGCCATTCAGGATTTGGATGCCGGTGTGGACGTGTATGGATGCCCGGCTTCGAGCTTTGTCGAGGTCGTCGAGCACGAGCTCGCCTCGGGTGCGCATCTGCAGGAGCAGTGGCTCGAGAACGAGGACATCTTCGATACGCCGGCCGTGCGAGCGCTGGTCGGCGCCACGGTTGAGCCGCTGCGCGATCGTGGAATCGATACCGTGGTGCTCGGTTGCACGCACTTTCCGCTGCTCGTGGGACCTATTCGCCATGCGCTGGGGCCCGGGGTGCGCGTGGTGAGTTCCGCCGAGGAGACTACGCGCGAGCTGACCGATATCCTCACGCGCCGCGAGCAGCTGGCAGGCGACGCTGCCGAGCCGCAGCATCGCTTTGCCACCACGTCTGACAACATTGCCGAGTTTGCGGTGGCGGGTAGCTTTATCTTTGGCCAGCCGCTCAAAAGCATCGAGCATGTCGATATCGACGAACTGAAATAGATGTAGGGTTACCGTCCAAAGACTTGCCCTCTTCTTTTGCCGAAAGGATATTTCTATGGAGTACATGCAGGTCAACCGCGCCAACGGTCGTGCCGCCAATGAGCTGCGCCCCGTCAGGCTCACGCGTGGTGTTATGAAACATGCCCACGGCTCGTGCCTGGCTGAGTTCGGCGACACGCGCGTGCTGTGTGCCGCCACCATCGAGGAGGGCGTGCCGGGCTGGCGCAAGGGCGCCAAGGCCGGTTGGGTAACCGCAGAGTATGCCATGCTGCCGGCATCGACCGGCAAGCGTTGCAAGCGCGAGTACGCCAAGCGTAAGGGCCGCTCCATGGAGATCGAACGCCTCATCGGCCGCAGCCTGCGCACCGTCGTCAACATGAAGGCTCTCGGCGAGTACACCGTCACCGTCGACTGCGATGTGATCCAGGCGGATGGCGGCACGCGTACGGCGAGCATTACCGGTGCCTGGGTGGCGCTACACGACGCCCTTGCTATGTGGGTCGAGGCCGGCAAGATCGAGCGCATCCCGCTCACGGGCCAGGTTGCCGCCATTTCCATGGGCGTCGTCGACGGCAACACCCTGCTCGACTTGGATTATTCCGAGGACAGCCACGCCGAGGTCGACATGAATCTCGTCGCCACCGACACCGGCGAGATGATTGAGCTCCAGGGCACCGGCGAGCAGGCGCCCTTCGACCGCAAGCGTCTCAACGCCTTGCTCGACCTGGGCGACAAGGGCATCGCCGAGCTCATCGAACTCCAGCGCCAAGCCCTCGCCTAACCTGCCAAAAAGGGACAGGTTTATTTTGGCAGGTTTTATCTGCGGAAACGCCAAAGCATAAGGCTGCCGTTGATTGAGAGGGGAGAGAAGCCGAGGCCCTCGTCGTTCTCAACTCGGCATTGCTATAGAGACAAAGGAGGCCAGCCATGGCACTTGAGAAGATCGATATCGACACCCTCGACCCGGCTGCGACCATCGTCGTGGCAACGGGCAACGCCCATAAGCTCACCGAGATCGAGGCCATTCTGGGCAAGGTCATGCCCGAGGTGCGCTTTGTGGCGTTGGGTCAGCTGGGTGATTTTGAGGACCCCGAGGAAAACGGCACGACGTTTTTGGAGAACGCCATCATCAAGGCGCAGGCCGCGGTAGAGGAGACGGGGCTCATGGCCATCGCCGACGATTCGGGCCTGGTTGTCGATGCCTTGGATGGCGAGCCGGGTGTGTATAGCGCGCGCGACGCGGGCGTGCACGGTGACGATGCTGCCAACAACGCCAAGCTCCTCGTGAATCTGGAAGGCGTGGCCGACGAGGACCGCACTGCGCGCTTTATGAGCGTCGTCGCGCTTATCGACACGGACGGCCTAGTCACTTATGGCGAGGGTGCCTGTGAGGGCGTCATTGCGCACGAGGGCCGCGGCGATTACGGCTTTGGCTATGATCCGCTGTTCCTGCCGGTCGACACGCCGGGCAAGACTATGGCCGAGCTCACGGCGGACGAGAAGAACGCCATTAGCCATCGCTTCCATGCGCTCGAGCACCTGTCTGCCAAGTTGACGGGCGAGGAGTAGGCCGTGCGAGCGGTAGTGCAGCGCGTGCTCAATGCCGGTGTGACGGTCGACGGCGAGTGTGTGGGAAAGATTGGTCGCGGTTACCTGGTACTGCTGGGCGTGGGCCATGGCGATACACGCGTCGAGGCCGATAAGCTGTGGGGCTGTCTCTTATACACATCTGACG
>CABSYH010000243.1:0-2605 GCA_902481965.1 uncultured Collinsella sp. | reverse complement strand
CGAGATTCCTCTACGTCTCGTGGGCTCGGAGATGTGTATAAGAGACAGGTCTCGATGGACTCGGTGTTCTGGGTCTTGGAGGAGCCGGTGGCGCCACCGATGCCATCGCGGCCGGTGCGGCCGCCCAGCAGGATGATCTTGTCGGTGGGGGCGGGGCACTCGCGACGAACGTGGTTTGCCGGGGTAGCGCCCACGACGGCGCCAACCTCCATGCGCTTGGCCACGTAACCGGGGTGATAGAGTTCGTTGACCTGACCGGTGGCAAGGCCGATCTGGTTGCCGTAGCTGGAGTAGCCGGCGGCGGCAGTGGTCACGAGCTTGCGCTGCGGCAGCTTGCCCTCGAGCGTCTCGGAAACCGGGACGGTGGGGTCACCGGCGCCGGTGACACGCATGGCCTGGTACACGTAGCTGCGGCCCGAGAGCGGGTCGCGGATGGCGCCGCCCACGCAGGTGGCGGCACCGCCGAAGGGCTCGATCTCGGTCGGGTGGTTGTGGGTCTCGTTCTTAAACAGGAACAGCCAGTCCTGGTCCTCGCCGTCGACATCGACCTTCACCTTGACGGTGCAGGCGTTGATCTCCTCGGACTCGTCGACATCGGTCATGACGCCGGTCTTCTTAAGGTACTTGGCGCCGATGGTGCCCATGTCCATGAGGCAGACGGGCTTGGCGTCGCGGCCGAGTTCGTGGCGCATCTCCATGTAGCGGTCGAAGGCTTGCTGCACCACGGCGTCGTCGATCGTCACGTCGTCCAGGACGGTGCCGAAGGTGGTGTGGCGGCAGTGGTCGGACCAGTAGGTGTCGATCACGCGGATCTCGGTGATGGTGGGGTCGCGGTCCTCATCGCGGAAGTACTGCTGGCAGAAGGCGATGTCTGCCTCGTCCATGGCAAGGCCGCGATCGGCGATAAAGGCGGCAAGGCCGGCCTCGTCGAGCTCGCGGAAGCCGTCGAGCACCTCGACGGGCTGGGGCTCGGGGGTCTCCATGTACAGCGTCTCGGGCAGGTCGAGCGAGGCGATGCGCGCCTCGACGGGGTTCACCACGTAGTGCTTGATGGCCTCGATGGCGGCTTCGTCCAGAGCGCCCGAGATCATATAGACCTTGGCGGAGCGCACGGCAGGGCGCTCACCCTGGCTGATGAGCTGCACGCACTCGCTGGCGGAGTCGGCGCGCTGGTCAAACTGGCCAGGCAGGAATTCGACGGCAAAGACGGCGCCATCGCTTGCGGGGAGCTCGTCGTAGGTCACATCGACCTGGGGCTCGCTAAAGACGGTCGGCACGCAGGAGCGGAAAAGCTCCTCGTCGATGCCCTCGACGTCGTAGCGGTTGATGATCCTCAGGGCCTCGATGCCCTTGATGCCGAGAATCTCGGTCAGCTCGCCCTTGAGCTGCTGAGCCTCGACGTCGAACCCGGGTTTCTTCTCCACGTAGATACGAGAGACCATTGGTTCCTGCCTTCCTGATCGGTTGGGCGTACGGTACGGTATGCGGCAGCGGTCGGTTTACGGGGCAAGCCTCGCGGTCGCCTTGAGCCGCATGTTTGTAAACCTCACTATGATACGACAGCTCGCGGCGCGTTGAGGGCGGCGAGGGTGCTACAGTGAAGCGCAAACAAGAGAAAGGCATCACATGGCATTCGTTTCGCTCGCCATCATCGCGCTCGTGGCCTTTGCAAGCCCCTTCATCGCCTCGGCGATTCCTGGAAAACCCGTTCCCGAGACGGTCTTTTTGCTCGTGTTCGGTGCTGTGCTGGGCCCGCATATGCTCGGCCTTATCCATGTGGATGCCGAGGTCTCGCTGGTGTCCGAGCTGGGTCTGGCCTTTTTGTTCCTGCTCGCCGGCTTTGAGATCGACCCTAAGAACATTACGGGTGTGGAGGGGCGCTACGGCTTGGCGACGTGGGCCGTCACGTTTGGTATCGCCTGGCTTGCCGTGCGCTTTACCCCGTGGTTCTCGGTCAGCCATTTCGACGGTATCGCCGTGACGCTTGCCCTCACTTCGACGGCGCTCGGCACGCTCGTGCCCATCATGCTTGAGCGCTCGCTCACCGGCACGCGCGTGGGCGACTCGATCCTCGCGTATGGCACTTGGGGCGAGCTCGGTCCCGTGCTCGCCATGTCGGTGCTGCTGTCTGCCCGCACCGGCATCCAGACGCTCGTGATTCTTGGCTTGTTTGCTGTGGTCTGCGTGCTGCTGGCCGTGGTCCCAAGTCGTTCCAGGCGCGTCGGCAGCCGCTTCTTTGCGTTTGTCGAGGAACGCGCCGATACCACGTCGCAGACGTTCGTGCGCCTGACGGTGCTCATCCTGGTCACGCTCGTGGCGTTCTCGGCAGTCTTTGATCTCGATATCGTGTTGGGTTCTTTTGCCGCCGGCTTTGTCCTGCGCTATATCATCCCCGAGGGCAACCATACGCTCGAGACCAAACTCGACGGCCTGGCCTACGGCTTTTTGATTCCGGTGTTCTTTACCGTATCGGGCGCAAAGATTGACCTGACGGCTGTGGCTTCGCGCCCGGGCTTGCTCGTGGGCTTTATCGTGGCGTTGCTGATTATTCGTGCCGTGCCCATTCTCATCTCTATGAGCATTTGTCCTGCGACGCGAGATGTGT
>CABSYH010000242.1:0-2655 GCA_902481965.1 uncultured Collinsella sp. | reverse complement strand
AGACAGGGCGCAAGCGTGGCGCATGGTATTGGAGAGCGCTTCGCGCAGGACCGCCGCAAAGCAGTTGGCGACATTTGCGGACGCATGCTCGGCCAAAACTTCAAGCTCAATCTGCGGGCCGCCGTCCGAGCGTGTGCCTTCGACAATGCGTTCGAGCTGCACGGAAAGGTCGACGGCGTTGTCGTTGAGCGCGTGGACGCTGGTGCGCACAAGCTGGAGCGCCTCGTCAACCGTGCGTTTGACGTCGGCGAAATCGGCGGCAACCCTGGGCTCGTCGGCGTGGACCACGCGTAGGGCTTCGGCCTGCAGTGAAGCGCGCGTGAGCTGGTGCCCGACGTTATCGTGGATCTCGCGCGCGATGCGGGCGCGTTCGGCGAGCGTCGCGAGCTCGACTTCGTAGTCCTGGCGGTCGGCGAGGTCGCGGTTGCGTGCCTCGAGTGCCAGGGCGCGTTCTTGCAGCTTGTCGCGGGTGCGACGCATGCGTTCCTGTTCGCGCTCCAGCTGCGCGGTGCGCAGCGACAGCAACGTGGCGGCGACCGAAAGGATGGTGGTTAGCAGCAGCGTTCGGGTGGTGAGCGCGCCGCCGCGAAGGTCCGCGACAAGCGCGCAGACAAACACGGCGCCAATCGCCAGCGCGGGCCAGATGCGTTCGCGGCGCACGCGTCGCGCGATGTCATAGAGGGCGAGAGGCGCAAACGGCACAAACGGCGGCACGAAGAAAGCCGCGATGATGCAGGCGTAGCTCGCTGCCTCGCTTGCGCGTCGGGTGCGTTTCCCCTGTGTGACCTCGGCCAGCGAGGTGGCAATAATGCCAAGGCAAAACGCCACAACCAGACGAGCGTCCACGGCAAGACCCATGGCGGCCGCAATACAGCACGCCAGCACGATCGATTTGTCGAAAAGCCTGTTCATACGGGTATTGTACGCAAAGCTGCGCGTGGTGGAGGGGCCGCCTAGCGCAACCGTGACATTCCTCCCGCACGGTGGGGCGGTCGCGTCAGCGGGCCACGCGACCGAGCCCCCGCACTCGTGACAAAGCTCACTGGTGCGCGCCGGCGGCTCCTGCGATGATGCAATCGTACCGGGCCGCAATCAACGGAAGGGCCGCCTCATGACAGACATCGTCCACGTCGAAAACCTCGTCAAGCGCTACGACGATCTTATCGCGCTCGACCACTTTAACCTGAGCATCGCCCCCGGCGAGATCTTTGGCCTGCTGGGCCCCAACGGCTCGGGCAAGACCACGTCCATCAACTGTATTCTGCAGCTGCTTGCCTACGACAAAGGCACCATCGAGCTGTTCGGCGAACCCATGACGCCCGCCCGCTATGACCTCAAGCGTCGCATCGGAGTGGTGCCGCAGCAGGTGGCGGTGTTCGACGAGCTTACGGTGCGCGAGAACATCGACTATTTCTGCAGCCTCTACGTTAACGACCGCAAGCGCCGCCGCGCGCTGGTGGACGAGGCGATCGACTTTGTCGGGCTGGGCGACTTTGCCAAGTTCCGCCCCGGCAAGCTCTCGGGCGGCCTGGCGCGTCGCCTCAACATCGCCTGCGGTATCGCGCACAAGCCCGAGCTCATCTTCTTTGACGAGCCCACGGTGGCGGTCGACCCGCAGAGCCGCAACGCCATCCTGGAGGGCATCTGCCGCCTGCGCGACGAGGGCGCCACGGTGGTGTATACCAGCCATTACATGGAGGAAGTCGAGCAGATTTGCAGCCGCATCATGATCATGGACGGCGGACGTGTGCTGGCGCAGGGCACCAATGACGAGCTCAAACGCATGATTCAAATGGGCGAGCGCATGACTGTCGAGGTCAGCGCCGTAGAGACCGCCACGGTCGAGCGGCTGCGCGCCCTCGAGCACGTGCTTTCGGTTGAGTTGTCCGGCGGCGAGCTCGTCTGCACCTGCGAAGCGAGCCCGCACAATTTGGTCGACATCCTCGACACGCTGCGCGCCGCCGATGTGGCGCTCGGCCGCGTGTGGAGCGAGCCGCCGACCCTCAACGACGTGTTCCTCGAGATCACCGGCCGCGAGCTGCGCGACTAGGGGGCAGCCATGTTCAACACCATTATCATCACGGTCAAAACGCTGCTGCGCCGGCCGAGCACGTGGGTCTGGGGCGCCCTCTTTCCCATCGCGCTTTCCACGATGTTCATCTTTATGTTTGCGAACCTGAGCTCCGACGGCACGGTCGACCCGGTGCCGGTTGCCGTCGTGGCGGACAAGGTCTGGGACGCTTCGACCTTTAAGGATGTGGCGACGTCGCTTGCCAAGGAAGGCGACGACCAGCTGCTCGAGATCCACGAGCTCGACGACGCAGCCGATGCGAACCGTGCGCTCAAGGCCGGTGAGGTCGCGGGTATCTATACGGTCGACGCTGCGGGCACGCCCAAGCTCACACTGCTATCGAGCTACGACAGCTCGCGCGCATCATCGGTGCTCACCGATCGCAGCATTCTGGAGACGGTGGCAAGCTCGTATACACAAAATGCCGAGCTCATGTCCCAGATTGCCCAGGACAACCCGGCGGCGCTCGCCGACCCCGAGGCGGTTGCGCGCGCCCTGTCGCTCGAGGGCGGCACCCGCCGCGTAAGCCTGACACGCACCACACCCGACGGCACGGTCATCTACTATTACGCGCTCTTTGGCCT
>CABSYH010000241.1:0-2676 GCA_902481965.1 uncultured Collinsella sp. | reverse complement strand
ACCTATGACGTTCTGATTCGTAGTCAGACCCTCTATCCAGCTGAGGTAACGCCGCGACTTATTGATTATTATGCACATCGACTGAATAAAGGTCAAGCGTTTTTCAAAAAAAGTTATTGAATTTGATTTTTACTCATTTTGACCACTTGATGCGATCTTCGACGCATCGCGATATAAGAAAAGCCTCCGTTACCGGAGGCTTTATAATTCAATTGGTGCGGCGTATAGGATTCGAACCTATGACGTTCTGATTCGTAGTCAGACCCTCTATCCAGCTGAGGTAACGCCGCAGCGCAAGACATATAAAACCACTTTAGCTTATTGGAGTCAAGCACAATCTCAAACTTTTTTGTGGAACGCAGTTTTGTCATGCTGCTCCGCATATACCGCCGTTCCCCGTACGATTGATTGGCTTTTCGATCACGTCAAACTTGGCATCAAGTTCTCTCAGGAGCGATCTCACCCGCTGGGCGCAATCATAATCGGCAAACGAGATGCTCAGCATGCGCGCGACCTGGTTGGAAGTCCCAACTCCATAGAAGTGCTCCAGCGCCACAAGCCCCTCGTGCGTCACAAAGGTCTCGACCACATGCGGCGACTCCTCAAAGCACCATTGGGTCAACGGACCCTCACTCGTCTGCCGAAGCACCAGGCCACCCATGCCAGACGGCTCACACGTTACAAGCAGGTACTCCCCGCCCTCGTCGCTCTCAAACAAAACCACCCGATCATCAAACAGCTCCATCGCGTCCCCTTTCTCTCGCTCTTATTTAGCAAAAGCATAGCAGGTAGATGGCTGTATACAGAACAGTTGTTCGTGTGTTTTCTATTGAGCTGTCCGCACGGCATGGTATGGACCTACGCACGAAATAGGGCGCCCCCGAAGGAGCGCCCTTGCATATCCCCTATGCAGGCAAGTTACGCGACCGGCTCGATCTTCTCGAGGCCGCCCATGTAAGGACGCAGAACCTCAGGAATCGTGATGGTGCCGTCGGCGTTCTGGTAGTTCTCCAGAATGGCGGCCATGGTGCGGCCGGCCGGCAGGCCGGAACCATTGAGGGTGTGCAGGTAGCGCGAACCCTTGAAGTTCTCGGGGTCGCGATACTTGATGTTGGCGCGGCGAGCCTGGAAGTCACCGCAGTTGGAGCAGGAGCTGATCTCCTTGTAGGCGTTGTAGCTCGGCAGCCAAACCTCGACGTCGTAGGTCTGACGGGCAGAGAAGCCCAAGTCGCCGGTGCACAGGCTAATCACGCGATACGGAAGGCCCAGCTGCTGCAGCAGGTACTCGGCCTCGGCGGTCATGCTCTCGAGCTCCTCGTCGGACTCCTCCGGCTTAGCGAACTTGACCATCTCGACCTTGTCGAACTCGTGCTGACGGATAATGCCGCGGGTGTCGCGACCGGCGGAACCGGCCTCCTCGCGGAAGCAGGGGGTGAAGGCGGTGTAACGGCGCGGCAGGGTGTCGGCATCGAGGACCTCGCCGGCGTGCAGGTTGGTAAGCACGACCTCGGCGGTGGGGATCAGGAAGTTGTCGCCCGAGACGTGATAGGCGTCGTCCTCGAACTTGGGCAGCTGGCCCGTGCCAAACATGGTCTGACGCTTGACGACGATAGGCGGCCACCACTCCTTGAAGCCACGGCTGGTGTGCGTATCGAGGAAGAAGTTGATGAGGGCACGCTCCAGGCGGGCACCGGCGCCACCGAGAACGGTGAAACGGCTGCCGGAGAGCTTGTTGCCGCGCTCGAAGTCAAGAATGTCGAGGTCGGTGCCCAGATCCCAGTGCGGCTTAAAGTCGAAGTCGAACTCGCGCGGGGTGCCCCAGCGGCGACGCTCGATGTTCTCGTCCTCGTCCTTGCCGTACGGCGTGGCCTCGCAAGGAATGTTGGGCAGGTGAGCCATGAAGTCGTACTGCTCCTGCTCGAGGGCAGTACGACGCTCGGCCAGACCGTCAATCTTCTCGTTGACGGCGCGCACGGCCTCCTTGGCGGCCTCGGCCTCCTCCTTCTTGCCCTCCTTCATCAGGGCGCCGATCTTCTTGGACTCGGCATTGCGCGTAGCCTGGAGTTCCTCGACCTCGGTGATGACGGCACGGCGCTCGTCGTCGAGCTCAAAGAACTTCTCGCGATCCCAAGACGTCTGGCGGTTAGCCATGGCGACATCGATGGCATCGGGATTCTCGCGAACAAACTTGATATCAAGCATTAGATCCTCCGGCGATATACATTCCATTTAGGTTGCAACCTTGTACATGTATGGGCAAGTATATACTTATGAGCGTTTACGACCCAACTCAACTACGCAAGAAGGCACCCAATGGACGCAGTTTTTTCCTTTTTGTTTGGCACCCGCACCGGTTTTGCCATCCTTTTCGCCGGCGGCATCCTGTTATTTGCGATTCTTGCCTTTGTAATGGAGAAGCGTACCCATAAGATGTACGTCGACCGCGGACCCAAGTCCGAGGATGAGGAAGACAGCTTCTGGGACTAACCTGCCAAAAGGGACAGGTTTATTTTGGTCGGTTTTATCTGGGCAAACGCAAGCGCCCCGCAACCGGTAACGATCCGGTTGCGGGGCGCTTTTCGCATATACGACAAAACCGCAGGAAAAACCTGCCAAAATAAACCTGTCCCTAAATGGCCTGTCTCTTATACACATCTCCGAGCCCACGAGACGTAG
>CABSYH010000240.1:0-2687 GCA_902481965.1 uncultured Collinsella sp. | reverse complement strand
GTGGGCTCGGAGATGTGTATAAGAGACAGAAATGAGCCAGCGCACCGAGAACAACTATTATGGCAAGCCCTGCGGTCTGATGGACCAGGCCGCCGTTTGCTTGGGCGGACTCGCCTACATGGACTTTGAGGATCAGGCCCAGCCCAAGACCCAGAAGCTCGAACTCAACTTTGAGGATCACGGCTATGCGCTCGTGCTCGTTAAGGTCGGTGCCGACCATGTGGCAGCTACCGACGACTACGCCGCCGTTCCGCGCGAGATGCAGGACGTCGCTGCCGAGTTTGGCAAGGCGCGCCTGTGCGAGGTAAACGTGGCGGACTTTGACGCCAAACTCCCCGAGCTGCGCGCCAAGCTGGGCGACCGTGCCTGCCTGCGCGCCATTCACTACTGGTACGAGAACGGCTTGGTCGACAAGCGCTGGGCTGCCCTGAACGCCGGCGACATCGACCAGTTCCTGGTCCTGACGCGCGAGTCCGGCGCCAGCTCTGCTATGTACCTGCAGAATGTCGTTGCCAAGCTGGGCTCCGAGCAGCCTTCCATGTATGCCCTGGCGCTGGCCGAGCACGTGCTCGACGGCCGCGGCGCCGTCCGTATCCACGGCGGCGGCTTTGGTGGCACCATCCAGGCCTTCGTGCCGCTCGACCTGGTCGACACCTTCATCGCCAAGATGAACGGCTGGCTGGGCGAGGGCTCTGCCCGCCACTACGCAATTTCTGACAAGGGGGCTTACGCGGCATGGCTGTAATGACCGACGTGCGCGAGGCTGCCCAGGGCCTTATCGAATATGCCATCCACCGATCGATGATCGGACAGGACGATCGCATCTGGGCATACAACACCATTTTGGAGTGCATCGGTGCTACGAGCCCGGCGCTCGACATGGCCTGGGCGCTCCAGGTCGAAAAACTCTCGCTCTTGCACCCCGACACCCTGCCCAACTTTGACCTTGAAGGCACACTTGCCGCGCTTGCCGAGGCGGCTGTTGCCAACGGCGCCGCCGAGGACACGGCATCGGGCCGCGACCGCATCGGCATGCGCATCATGGGCGCGCTCATGCCGAGGCCTTCGGTTGTAAACGAGGAGTTCAACGGACGTATGGGCGTTAACGAGCCCCGCGCCGCGACCGACTGGTTCTACGGCCTGTGCTGCGACGCCGGCTACGTGCGCCGCGCCGCCATCGCGCGCAACATCAAATGGAGCACTTCCACCAACTGGGGTGACCTGGAGATCACCATCAACCTGTCAAAGCCCGAAAAGGACCCGCGCGATATTGCCGCGGCCGGCGCCGCCAAAAACACGGGCGAGAAGTATCCCGCCTGCCAGCTCTGCATCGAAAACGAGGGCTACCCCGGACGCTCCGCCGCAGCCGACGGCGGCGCTCATCCCGCCCGCCAGAATCTGCGCGTTATCCCCATTGAGCTCGACGGCGAGCGCTGGGGCTTCCAGTACAGCCCGTACGCGTACTTTAACGAGCACTGCATTGCCATGAGCTCCGAGCATCGTCCGATGCACGTCGACCGCAAGGGGCTGACCTGCCTGCTCGACTTTGTCGACCTGTTCCCGCACTACTTTATTGGCTCCAACGCCGACCTGCCCATCGTGGGCGGCTCGATTCTGTCGCACGACCACTTCCAGGGCGGCGCGCACGAGTTCCCCATGATGCACGCCGCCGAGGTCTCGCAGTTTAGCGTGCCCGGCTTTGACCAGGTCAGCGGTACCGTGTTGCAGTGGCCGCTTTCGGTGCTGCGACTGCGCTCGCACGACCGCGCCCAGCTGCTCAACGCCACCGAGAAGATTATCCTCGCCTGGCGCGAGTGGACCGATGAGTCGGTGGGCGTCATCGCGCACACAGCCGACGGCGTAGCGCACAACACCGTGACGCCCGTCATCCGCCGCGTCGACTCCCGCGGCAACGCCGGCGGCGAAATCTACGAGGCCTACCTGGCGCTTCGCTGCAACATCACGACTGACGAGCATCCGCTGGGCGTATTCCACCCGCATGCCGAGTATCACCATATTAAAAAGGAGAACATCGGCCTGATCGAGGTCATGGGCCTGGCCATTTTGCCGCCGCGCTTGGTTCCCGAGCTCGGCGCTGTCCGCGAGCACTTGCTGGCGGCCAAGGCCGATGCCAGCTACGACCTTGCCGGTGCGCTCGAGGGCGATGATCTATGCCGTAGCCACGCCACATGGGCCGAGGACGTCTTTGCCCGCCGCGCCGACGAGCTTACAACCGACAACGCCATCGACATCCTGCACGAAGAGGTCGGCGTGGTGTTTGGCCACGTGCTCGACAACGCCGGAGTCTTTAAGTGGGACGAGGCGGGACGCGCCGCCCAGCAGCGCTTTATCGACTCGCTGTAGCACGCGAGCTCGAACGCACGCACTTAACAAATAGCGCCTACACGACCGCGGCGCCCGCCGGCAACATCGCCGGCGGGCGCCGTTTTCTGATGCGAGGGTAACTAATTTGCACCAAAACAAGGAGTGTCCCAAACTGCCGGCAGAAAAGGAACGTCCCCAGGTGCCGACCTAATCCCACACATTATTCGATGGAAAAACGTGGTTGCCTCCCACATTATTCGATGGAAAAACGTGGTTCATTCCCACATTTTTCGATGGAAAGACCAACACGGTCTTATACTAACCATGATCGTTAGGAGGCAGTATGCAGCGACAGCTAATGG
>CABSYH010000239.1:0-2711 GCA_902481965.1 uncultured Collinsella sp. | reverse complement strand
CTCTCTATTGTCGGCAGCGTCAGATGTGTATAAGAGACAGGCCATACAGTAGATGATGCCAAAATTAACCGAATCGTCGACTGAGACAAGTGTTGTTGCCAACCAGACGACGAGTGCTGCTAAGGCGTATTTGGCGGCACGTTTGATATTGTTGCGCGAAAGAGTGCACATCCAACCCGCGATAAACAAGAATACCCAGCTGATGCTGGCGCGCCAGATGTCTTGAAAGACGGTCTGGGTAAACCAGGGCATATCCCAACCGTACAGGTAGGCGAGATCGTAGCAAGCGTGAAAACCTGCCATTGAAATCATCGTAAACCCGCGGACGGTATCAAAGATAGTGATGCGTTTTTGCATTACGAGAACCGGCGCATCAAGCCGACGACTTTGCCCAAGATAACGGGATTCGTTGCATAGATAGGCTCCATGGTGTCATTCTCGGGCTGCAGGCGTACGCGTCCCTGCTCCTTGTAGAACGTCTTGACGGTCGCTGAACCATCAATCATGGCCACGACAATTTCGCCGTTCATGGCACTCTTTTGTTCACGGACGATGATGTAATCGCCATTGAAGATGCCGACATTGATCATTGAGCTCCCATGCACCTCAAGGATAAAGGAACCCTGATCAGTGGCGATTTCGGTCGGGATAGTAAAAGTGTCTTCGATATTCTGCTCGGCCAGAATGGGAATCCCAGCCGCGACGCGACCAACGAGCGGTAGCGAGACCGTTCCGCGAGGTGCGGTGGGCTCGTCAGATTTAGAAATTGAGACAGAGGAACCGTCCTCGTTAAAGAGTTCCAGGGCGCGCGGTTTGGTGGCATCGCGCTTGAGTAGCCCGCGCGCCTCCAGAGCAGATAGATGGGCGTGCACGGTGCTGGGGGAGGAAAGGCCCACGGCAGAAGCCATCTCGCGCACGCTGGGCGGATAACCCTTCTCCTGCTGATATTCCTTGATGAAGTCGTAAATTTGCTGCTGACGCTTGGTAATTTTGCGAGCCATCAGGGCATCCTCTCTACCCATGTCAAACAAATGTTCGAATTTTGCTTGACAGGAACAACTGTTCGAAGATAATAATAACCGAACATTCGTTCTCGCGCTAGACATTTTTGTCCGCGCGGCTTGATAAAACTGTTCTCAGCAAAACACGCGAGAGGAGAACATGATGAACGCAACGAATATGGTCCAGGGAAACCTCGCCCTTAAGCTCGAGACGCCTGCCGCGCCCGCTTTTACTGTTGTCAAGGGTGGACGTTCCGGTTATCAGCCTTTGCCCGTAAAGTCTGCTCGCACTCAGTATGCTGTTGCCGCGCCGACTCCCGCTGCCCCGAAGGTCTCGACGATTGTTGCCGTCGCCGTTGCGCTCACGCTCTTTTTTGTCCTCGCTACGTCTGTCTTTAGCGCTCGTCACGCCGCGTATGCCGAGTCCGTTTCCAGCGTTACCTACGAGACCATTCGCGTTCAGCCTGGTGATTCTCTTTGGTCGCTTGCCGAGGAATATCCAATCGAAGGCCTTTCCACGCAAGAGACTTCCGACATGATCCGTAACGTCAATCATCTGGAGCATGGTTCGCTCGCCGCCGGTGCGCATCTTAAGGTTCCTGCTCGTTCGTAATCATTATCGCGCTGCGCATGGTACCCTTGTTATCGTTTAAGAGGAGGTACCATGCGCTGTCCCAAATGCGGCAAGGCACATACCCGCGTCGTTGATTCCCGTATGCAGGAGTCAAATAACACCATTAAGCGCCGTCGCGAATGTTGCTCGTGTAACTACCGCTTTACAACGTTCGAGCGATGCGAAGACCCAATTGAGGTCATTAAGTCGGACGGAACCAAGCAGCGGTTCGATCGCAATAAGCTGCTCGTCGGCTTGATGCGCGCCACCATCAAGCGTGATATCGACACTAAGAAGCTCAATGAGATTATCGACGATATCGAGGTCGAGCTGCATTCTCGTACGCTGACGGCCGTCACGTCCCATGAGTTGGGTGACATGGTGCTCAAACGCTTGGCCAAGATCGACAAGGTGGCGTACATCCGCTTTGCCTCGGTCTACCGCGATTTCAAAGACGTTGATGAGTTTCTGCAAGAGCTCGACAAGCTAAGGTGATTCCATGTCCAACATTACCGTCAACATAAAGCGTCTCGACCCCACCGTCGAACTTCCCAAATACGCCCATCCCACCGATGCCGGCTTGGATCTGCGCTCCAACGAGGACTGCGTCCTGAAGCCCTTCGAACGCCGTCTGGTCTCTACTGGGCTGGCCATCGCCTTGCCCGATGGCTACGCCGGCTTCGTCCAGCCCCGCAGCGGCTTGGCCATCAAGCAGGGCCTGTCTATAGTCAATACGCCGGGCCTCATCGACGCCCACTACCGAGGAGAACTCAAGGTTATCCTCATCAACCTGGATCCCTCCAACAACATCCAAATCAACAAAGGCGACCGCATAGCCCAACTCGTCATCCAAGAAGTCCCCACGGTCAACCTCATAGAGGTAGACGAACTGGATAAAACCGACCGAGGCAACGGAGGCTTCGGCTCCAGCGGCGTCGCTTAGTCTTTTGCTTCGTTGAACGGAGTGTCGTAATGTCCGCTCGCCCCTGGGATGCCCCTATATATCATCCCGTGCTCAAACATTCTCGCTGCGCTGCGAAACTGCGCGCGGGACGATATATAGGGGCATCCCAGGGGCGAGCTACGTTTACATGCTC
>CABSYH010000238.1:0-2726 GCA_902481965.1 uncultured Collinsella sp. | reverse complement strand
TCTATTCGTCGGCAGCGTCAGATGTGTATAAGAGACAGGTGTCGACCAAGACCGAGACCAGGGACAACAAGTCCGACAAGAAGGACTCCGATAAGTCCGATAAGAAGGACGAGAAGAAGTCTGACAAGAAGTCTGACAGGAAGTCTGACAGGAAGGACGGCAAGTCCGACAAGAAGTCCGACAAGAAGTCCGATTCCAAGTCCGATACGGGTGCTGTTTCCACGACCACTGCTAAGAAGTCCTCTAGTGCTTCCGAGCAGGAGACTGGCACCAATCCGCTCGCCATCGTTGGCATCGCCGCCGGCGTGATTGGCCTCGCGCTCATCGCCGTCTTCGTGCTGACCAAGCGCGGCAAGGGTGACGGTAATGCCCGATAAGCCCAAGGAGACCAGCGGGCAACAGCCCGACTCCTCGTTTATCCAGCTCGATGATCCAAAGCAAAAGGGCGCCGCTTCGGCGGCGTCCGCCTCTCGTCGCAAGGCGCTCCTTGGCGTTCTTGCTGCCGCGTGCACCATTCTGATCGTCGTCTCGCTGGGCTTCGTCCATCCTTCCGAGAGCGGCGCCTGGTCCATTGACTGGATCGTTCAGACCGTGACGGGGGAGAGCGTCGTCGCCAAGGACACCAAGGGGTCTGGCTCGTCTGCCGCTTCGGGCGAGGCCAGTTCCAAGGATCCCAAATCTTCGAATGATGCAAAAGACGAGTCCAAGGGCTCGAACGACGCCAAGGACGATTCCGAGTCTTCAAACAAGGAATCGGACAAAAGCTCGGATAGCAAGAAGTCCGATGGTCAGGACAGCAAGAGGTCTGGCGATAAATCCGCTGCCCAAAATACGGGAGCCGGTGATACTTCCAATGCGTCTGGCGGTGCTTCTTCGGGCGGTGGCCAGTCGTCTGATGGAGCCTCATCCTCTAATGGCGGAAGCGCTTCCTCGGGCGGTCAGGGCGGCTCGCAGGAGTCCAACTACGTAACGGTGACGGTTTCGGTCACATCGAGTGCTGTGGGCAATCCTGTGTCCTCTGGTGGCACCTTTACCTTTAACGAAGGCGCTACCGTTTACGATGCCCTGTGCGCGCTGGGCCTTTCTGTCAACGCACACGGCTCGTCGTACGGCACGTATGTTTCCGCGATTGGTGGTTTGGCCGAGAAACAGTACGGCGGCACGAGCGGCTGGATGTACTCCGTCAACGGCACAACGCCCATGACGGCCTGCAGTAACTACGTTCTCTCCAATGGTGACAACGTCGTTTGGTATTACGTAACGGGCTAGAGGCCTCGACATAGCGCGCCAGACGGGCGGTTCGGACCAACATCCGGACCGCCCGTTTTTCATGCGAATGGGACTGGGTCGCCGGGTCTCTCGGCAAACAAAAAACCGGTTGGAACGGGAATTCCAACCGGTTATACATGCAAGCAAATAGTGAATCGACTACGACCGTGCGCCCTCGAGGAAGAAGCGGCGGCTGAAGTAGTTGTACCAGGTGACGAGGAACGTGGCGATGGCCTTCATGGCTTGGTAGCCGATGCTCAAAAACGTGACGCCCACAAACATGTACAGGTCGTTGAGGCCCAAACCGATCACCGACAGGATGGTGAAGATCGTGAACTCGCGCTTGCGGCTCATGCCCTCGCGATGGTCGAACACGTACTTCATGCTAAGCCAGTAGTTAACCACGACGGACGTGGTAAACGAGATCGTGGTGCTCATCAAAAAGTCGAGGTGGAACAGCTCGACGAGCGCAATAAGCATACCCCAGTCGATGCCAAAGGAGATAAGGCCCACGACAGCGAACTTGAGGAATTGCTTGGTATGAGGTTGTGCCAGCGCCTTGCGCACGTAATCACATCCAATGCGTTGATGAATCGAGCAGAGGATACTTTAGAGCTTTTACAAGGGAAACGTAAGGTCTTTGCCAAGAACTATATGAACTCGCCAAATTTTCAAGAGCTAATCCGCAAACGTTGAAAATTTGCCCGTAAACGAGCGGCACCCACGGACGATACTGCGCTGAGTGCACGTCGTCCGTGGGCGCCGTAATGCTGCAGGGGTTTCGAGCTCTTTTGTCTCGTCGCCCTCCAGGAAGATTTTTCGGGTCACAAAGTTGTAGACCATGACAAGCGCGGTGGCGCAGATCTTGGCGATATTGGCCTCGAGTCCCAGGCCGGCGTTGAGCGCCAGCACGATGCCGTCGTTGAGCACCAAACCGATCACGGACAGCACGACAAAGATGATGAACTCGCGGCGGCGGCTCATGCCTTCCTTGTGCGCAAACACGTACTTCATGCTTGCGAGGTAGTTAAAGATGAGTGAGATGATAAAGCCGCTGGTGTTGGCGATTAGGATGTTGAGGCCCAGACCGTAGTGGAGCAGATTCATAATGCCAAAGTCGATAACCGTGGCAATGACACCGACGACGCCAAATTTCATGATCTGCGCAAGGAGCTTTTGCATGGTACCTGCCTTAAGCTGGCGCCGAAGCGCCGCGGGGATGACAAACTCAGCAAGTTTAGCCAATCCCCGCAGGCGGGGCTAGGCGCGCTCCTCGATAGCACCGTTTCTATATGCATCGAGCAGTTGGCGTAGGTCCTGGATCTGGCTGCGAATCTTGACGCCGGTATCGGTGTCGCTCACCATGCGGCGACGGTCGGCCTCGTCAAAGCGGTTGGTCTCGCTTTCGATGTCGATGCTGTCTCTTATACACATCTCCGAGCCCACGAGACGTAGAG
>CABSYH010000237.1:0-2731 GCA_902481965.1 uncultured Collinsella sp. | reverse complement strand
ACGGCGGGCGTCCTGGCGCTCGGCGCTCTTAAGGAACTCGACGCCGCGCGTGGGACTCCCCGCCACGGCGACCGCCATGCGACAACGCGTGAGATCCTGACCGGTGGCGCGGCTCACGGCCTGCGCGGCCACGGTGGGCGACACCAGCCGAAACGGCACGCACTGGCAGCGGCTCACGATGGTGGGCAACATCACGTCTGCCGAGGTGCCCAGCAAGATAAACATAACGCCCTCGGGCGGCTCCTCGAGTGTTTTGAGCAGTGCGTTGGCGGTGTTGGCGCGCAGCTGCTCGGCACGGTCAATGATGTAGACCTTGGCCTTGGCGCGGATGGGCGCCAGGGGCACGTCGTCGAGTAGCTCGCGCGTCTGGGCGATGAGGTAGCCCGTAGCGCTTTCGGGCGTGTAATAGTGCACGTCGGGGTGCGTATGACGCGCGACGCGCACGCAGCTGTCGCACGATCCGCAGCCATCCTGCTCGCACAGGAATGCCTGGGCGAGCGCCCACGCGGCATCGAGCTTGCCGGCACCAGGCGCTCCCAAGAACAGATAGGCGTGCGATGCGCGGCCGCTGGCGACGGCGTTGGTCAAAAAGTCGCGCACGCGCTCTTGGGTATCGAGCTTGGCGAGCAAGCTTGTCTGCGCAGGGGCCATGCTACTCGGCCTCCTGGGCAAGCGCGGCGACGACGGCATCCTGCGGGATATCGAGGCCGTACGCGCGAACCTGCTCGACCGTCTGCGCGAAGACGTCCTCGATGGACGCGGTCGCGTCGATGAGCTTTACGCGGTTTGGCTCCTCGGCGGCAATTGCGCAAAAACCCTGGTAGACACGCTCTTGGAAGGCCATGCCCTTAGCCTCCATGCGATCTGCCGCGCCACGGGCTGCCATGCGCAGCGCCGCCTGCTCGGGCGTGATGTGATAGACGAGTGTGAGCGCCGGGTGCGTCCCCGCGACGGCCAGGTTGTTGGCATCGCGCACTATCTGGCGATCGAGGCCATCGGCAAACGCCTGATAGCAAGTTGTGGAATCGTAGAAGCGGTCGCACAGGACCACCTTGCCGGCAGCAAGGGCGGGCGCGATGACCTCGTGCACCAACTGAGCGCGTGCCGCCTCGTAGAGCAGCAACTCGCAGGTGTCGCCCATCGCCGTATTGGCGGGGTCGAGCAGCAGAGCGCGGATCTTTTCGCTGATGGCGGTGCCGCCCGGCTCGCGCAGGCTCACAACCTGGTAGCCAGCGAGCTCGAGCGCACGGGCAAGCAGGCGCGCCTGCGTGGACTTGCCGGCACCGTCGACGCCCTCGAGCGTGATAAAGCTATGTTGAGCGGGCTCAAAAGCCATGGGCGCAGCCCCTTCCTACAAGGCGCGTAAATGCAGATATATCAACCAAGCCATGATACCCCAGTGCTCGGCGCGTCCCAAATCCAACCTAGCCATCGAGGCATCCCCGAAGTTGCGGTGAAATAGGGACTGATTGAAGCTCTGAGACCGCCAAACAGTCCCTATTTCACCGCAACTTATGATGGGGATTTTTGGGCGCTGGGTATAATCGTCATATTGCATTGAAATGTGGCGAAAGGAGTGGCAATGTCTCGGTATTGCGCCTCGTGCGGCAAGCTTCTTGCAGATAATGCCAAGTTCTGCACCTCGTGCGGTGCACCCGTTGAGCAAACAGCCGCGAGCGATAGCCAGCCCGCTTTTGAGCAGACCGGTTCCCTCGATACGCCGCAAGCCAAGGCGGACGACCCCCTCGCCTATCGACCCGACCCCGCCGCAAGCCCCGCGGCCGTCGAGACCACGCAGCGCATACCCGTCGCGAGCGGCTCGCCCCAACAGCAGCCGGCTCCCGCATACGCGCCCGCTTCGCCACAGACCCCCGCTCCCAAAAAGAGCGGCACCGGGCCGCTTATCGCCGTTATCGTTGTGCTGGTGGCGATCATCATCGCCCTGGTCGTTTTCTTTGTGATCAAGCCTTTCGACAACGCCGCCACGCAGACGACTGCCGAGGTAGCTAAGCTGCACCATGACGTCGACGACGATGACCTAAAGCCTCTCGGCGATCCCAACAGCCTGTACGACGATGACGACGATGACGACGAGGATGGCGGCGAAGCAACGCTCTCCGAGCAGAACCTCTACCGTCGTCTGAGCGAATACTACGACTTGCTCGAAGACCTCGACAACTACGTCCGTGGCTGCGCGCAGAACTTCAACGGCAGCTATCTGGAAGAGGATCGAACCACCCGTCAAAATCTCGCCGACGTCGCCGAGCGCACGGAGGACACCATCGAGCAGTATTACGACATCGTCGAGGACCTGGACGTCCCGACGAGCTCTAAGAACTACAGCTCCTGGAAGGACATCATCGCCCTGTACGATGACCTGGATCACCGCATTGACGCAATCTGTGATGCCTGGGAGATCAGCCTGAAATACGCCAAGCCTGCGGACCACAAGAATGAGATCGTGGCGCCGCTGTCGCGCGACAACGTGGCGGGCACCAATGACAATAAGTACCGCCTAGACTTTGAGGAGCGCTACCCCGGCGCCAAACCCGTCGAAGTGAACTAGCGCTTTGTCGTTCCCGAGCCGGCAGTTAGGGACGTTCCTAAACTGCCGGCAGAGACGATATGAGCAGGACATAAAAACATTGAGAGCCCCTGCTGCATGAAAGACCGCGGATTAGGCCTGTCTCTTATACACATCTCCGAGCCCACGAGACGTAGAGGAATCTCG
>CABSYH010000236.1:0-2745 GCA_902481965.1 uncultured Collinsella sp. | reverse complement strand
TGGCGAACGATGATGTTGCCGGCCACGACGGCTTCGCCGCCGAACTTCTTCACGCCGAGGTATTGCGGGTTAGAATCGCGACCGTTGCGAGAGCTGGACGCACCCTTCTTATGTGCCATGATTCATGGTCCTTTCTATAACTCAGGCAATCGCCGTGATCTTGACGATAGTCAGCTTCTGGCGATGACCCTTACGGCGAGCAACACCAGTCTTGTTCTTGTACTTCTGGATGCTAATCTTCGGGCCCTTGGCTTCGTCGTTCACAACCTCAGCCTTGACGGACACCTTGGCCAGATCGGCGGCGGCAAGGGTGACCTTGTCACCATCGACAACGAGGGAGACCGGGAATTCCACGGTATCGCCCTTCTTAGCGTCGAGACGGTTCACGAGGATGACGTCGCCAACCTCGACCTTTTCCTGATGGCCGCCGGCCTTCACAATCGCGTACATTATCGTTCCTTTTATGTTTTGGAAAGCTACCTTGCCTAACACGCACCGAGCTTGCGGTCAGACACCGAGTTTCGAATCTACACCACCATGCGGACTAAATCAAATGATTTTTGCCCGCGTGTCAAGCACGACACACCTGTTACTCTTCCGCTTACTCTTCCGCCGTGTTGTTGGCAGCGACGGCAGCGGCGGCAATCTGAGCCAGTTTGGCTTTGACGTCGGCGCTGGAACCAGCCGGTTCGGGAGCGGGAGCGGTGCCGCGACCGTGCTTGTTGGTTTTGACGAACGGGTCGCCACCGCGAAGCGCGTAGGGATCGTCGTAGTCGGCCGAAACGGTCGGCTGATCATGCAGGATGAAACCACGGCCCTTGCAGGTCGGGCATTCCTCGGAGAACGCCTCGACCAGACCCTGGCCGATGCGCTTGCGGGTCATCTGCACCAAACCGAGCGAGGTGACTTCGGCCACCTGATGCTTGGTGCGGTCGCGTGCCAAGCATTCGACCAAGCGGCGCAGCACCAGATCGCGGTTGGCGGGCATGACCATATCCACATAGTCGATCATCACCATGCCACCGATATCGCGCAGGCGCAGCTGGCGGGCGATCTCTTCAGACGCCTCCAGGTTGCAACGCGTCACCGTTTCTTCCAAGGACTTGCCCTTGCCGATAAAGCGGCCGGTGTTCACGTCAATGGTGGTCATGGCTTCGGTGCGATCGATGACAATCGAGCCGCCGGACGGCAGGTAGACCTGACGCTCCATGCCCTTACGCAGCTGGGAGTCGATGGACCACTTGTCGAACACGTCCTTGCCTTCATGCTCGGCCGGGTCCCACTTCTCCAGCTTGTCCTTCAAGTCGGGGGCCATGGTGTCAAGGTATTCCTCGATACGGTCGTAGACCTTGTCACCTTCCACGATGAGCTTGCTGAAGTCGTCGTTGAAGATGTCGCGCACCACGCGGATGGCCACGTCGGGCTCGCCCTGCAGGAGCTTCGGGCGCTTGCCGTGCCAGAATTCCTCGCGCTTGGCGTTGATGCGCTCCCACTGGCGGACCAGTGATTCGAGATCCTTGACGATGGCGTCTTCGGATGCGCCCTCGGCTGCGGTACGGATGATCACGCCCATGTCTTTCGGGGCGATCTTGGAGACGATGTTCTTCAGACGGCTGCGTTCGCGCTCCGAAAGCTTGCGGCTCACGCCGGTCATGCCGCCGGATGGCACGAGCACCAGGAAGCGGCCGGCGAGCGTGACCTGAGAGGTCAGGCGGGCACCCTTGTGGCCGATCGGGTCCTTAGTGACCTGCACGAGCACCGGGTCGCCGGACTTGAACGCCAGCTCGATGCGGCGCGGCTGGCCTTCGAGACGAGCGGCATCCCAGTTGACCTCGCCGGCGTAGAGCACGCCGTTGCGGGCCTGGCCGATGTCCACAAATGCGGCCTCCATGCTGGGCAGCACGTTCTGCACGCGGCCAAGGTAGATGTTGCCGACGGTCTGTACTTCCTGAATGTCGGAGACGTAATGCTCGACCAGAACATTGTCTTCCACCACGGAAATCTGGGTGTGATGTTCCTTCTCACGCACCACCATCAGGCGGTCCACGTTCTCGCGGCGTGCGAGGAAGTCCTGTTCCATGAGCTGGCTCTGGCGGCTGCGCTCACGGCGGTTGTCACGGCGGCGCTGCTTCTTGGCCTCGAGACGAGTGGAGCCCTCCACATCAGTGATCTCGTCGATGTACTGCTGCTTGCGGGAGCGTCGGACCAGCGGCTGTTCGCTGTTCTGACTCTGGTCGTCGGTGCCCTCGCCGTTCTTGCCGCCACGACGGCGACGGCGACGGCGAGTAACGGTCTGCTCCTCATCGTCCTCATCGCGATCACGGTCATGATCATCGCGATCGTCACGACGGCGGGAACGCGTATCTTCGGCATCGTTCTCGGCGGTATCGTGCTCGCCGTTGGCACCGGTTTCGCCGCGTGAGCCGCGACGGCGGCGACGGCGCGAACGGGTGCGGGTGGCGTCGGATTCTTCGTCGCCCTCCTCTTCGGCAATCGGCGAGTAGGCGATATCGTCCAGCTCGAGGTCTTCCTCAATCTGCTCGACTTCGGCGGCTGCACGGCGCTCCTGGGCGTTCAGGCGGCGGGAGCGACGGGAACGGCGAGAGTCGGAAGCGTCATCGGAATCGAAATCATCATGGTCCGTGTTGGCGCTGGCATTGGCGTCACCGGCGGCAGCGTTGCGGGAAGCGTCACGACTGTCTCTTATACACATCTCCGAGCCCACGAGACGTAGAGGAATCTCGT
>CABSYH010000235.1:0-2778 GCA_902481965.1 uncultured Collinsella sp. | reverse complement strand
CGTCGGCAGCGTCAGATGTGTATAAGAGACAGACATCATCGATGGCCTACACGATGCCGGCTGCAGCGAAGAGCTTATCGAGCTGTACGGCTCGGCCGCCAGCGACTGCGCGCGCATTTGCCTGCTAAAACAACATCGCCGCGAGTTGCTCGACGATATCCACTCGGGACAACAGAAACTCGAGCGCCTTGACTATCTCATCTACCGGCTACGCAACGCTTCAACCGAATGCAGGACAAACCGCACGGCATCGCGGTCATGAGAAAGCGCCAAATGCACCTCAGCATAAGGTCCAAACCACAGCAACGAAAGGAACTCCATTGGTTAAGACACTTGTAGCATATTTCAGCGCAACGGGCACCACGAAGAACGTTGCATGTCGCCTGGCTCGTGTAGCGGACAGCGACCTGTTCGCCATTGTACCCGCCAACCCATACACAAGCGCCGACCTCGACTGGCGCGACAAACGGAGCCGCAGCACACTCGAGGCAGCCGATCCCTCCTGCCGTCCCGCCATAACCTCCAGGGTCGAGCGCATCGAAGACTACGACACCATCTTTTTGGGATTTCCCATCTGGTGGTACGTGGCACCGGCGATTGTCGACACATTCCTCGAGTCTTACGACCTGACAGGCAAAACAATCGTCCTGTTTGCCACCTCGGGCGGGAGCGGAATGGGCAAGACAGCGTCGATCCTTAGAGCAAGCGCTCCAGGCGCAAAGATCGTTGACGGTGGCATCCTCAACAACGTAAGCGACACCAAACTCGAGAAGCTCGCGGCAAGATACCTCTAGCGCGGCAAAGACCGACAAATCGACGGGAAAATGCCATGGAAAAATGAAGCCCACGAGAACGGCATCACCGCCAACGGTTGATTTAGTCATGTGACCTTCGACTGCCTCGGCAAGGATGCGAGCAACGGACAGCTCGAGCCCATGGACGACGAGCGGCACGGTGCCTCGGGGATCCAAGTCGACAATCCACCCAAAACAGAGGCGGCCACCCGGCACCAACCGCCCCTCCAACCGTCCCAGCAAAACGAGGTGAATGGTTTTTCGAGAAGTGAACGAGTAAAATCGGACTCCCGAAGCATCGACATTTTTGGAGAGCCATTTCCTGCGGTTTTGTCACTCAAATCCTGCGGTTTTTTCATCCAAAAGTGCGAATGCTTCAGGGGTCAAGAATAGGTCGCTCACTTCTCGTAAAACCATTCACCTTCGATTTACTGATGCTCACGAACGGCAAGATCGCAGCGATTGCGCTCATCATGGCATTCGTAGCATGTCTGCTGATCCTGCCACTCCAAATGATCAACGACATTGTGTTTCGCCAAAGGGAACTCCAGCCAGCGTGCTCGCCACGCAAGCTGCCGGCCGCTTGCTCAAGAACGGCGATAACAATCTCGCGCGCAAGCTGGGCGGCGCCGCCGAGCAGCTTGCCATCGCGCAAGATGCCTTGGAGCCCGTGTGCGAAAGCGTCGCGGATTAGCCTTATGCTCTCTGCAAAGAAGAGCTAGGAGGCCGCACTCTGGTTGCCGCTCGCGAACGCCGCCAATATAGCGAAGTCTAATACTTTTCCGAGAAGTGAACGGCTGTATTTGGACCCCCGAAGCATCGACATTTTTAGACGTCAAAACCGCAGGATTTGACTGGCAAAACCGCAGGAAATTGCATCTTAAAAGTGTCGATACTTCGGGGGTCCAGTTTGACTCGTTCACTTCTCGGAAAAGTATTAGACCTCGATTTGCGTGACACCCAATGCGACAAAGCGACTGTCCCTTTGTCACACTATTCGGAGCGCAGGGCTTCGACGGGGTCTTTCTTGGATGCGCTACGGGCCGGCAGCAGGCCAGCAACGACCGTCAGCAGCACCGAAATTGCAATGAGCACCAGCGCATCCTGCACGGGCAGGCTCATCAGATTGGGTACTTGTTTGGCAGCAAGCGCCCAGGTATTAACCGGGAAGCTCACGGCCACCACGACGACAATGGCAAAGACGCCGGCGATAAGGCCCTCGATAAAGGTCTCGGCGTTGAACACGTTTGCCACGTTGCGCTTCGACGCGCCGATCGCGCGCAGGATGCCGATCTCCTTTTTGCGCTCCAGTACGCTGATGTAGGTGATGATACCGATCATGATGGAGCTCACCACCAGGCTGATGCTCACAAATGCGATGAGCACCAAGCTGATGGTGTTCACGATATCGGTCACCGAGCCCATGATGATGCCCATGTAGTCGGTGTACGAGATTGCCTGCTCGTCGTGGCCGGCGGCTTTAACCTGCTTGTTGTACGCATCGATATGATCGAGCACGCGCTCCTTGGCCTCAAAGTCGCACGGGAAAATCTTGACCGAGATGGGGTCTGCCTCGTCCGCATAGCCCAACGTGGTCAGATTGTTGTCATAGGTGAGCTTCGAAGCCTTGGCATAGCTCATCATGAGCGAACTCAGGTCCTCGGCGTCCATGTTGAAATGGATGGCACGAGCAAAGGCACTCGCATCCACACGCATAGCGCTCGCCAGGTTGGCAAAACTCGATGACATCTGCGTCGCCATCTGGCCCATGAGCCCTGCCGCGCCCGCCTTGAGCTGAGCTGACACCGTTGTCGCAATCTGCTCGCTAATTGTCTGCATCACCTGGTCCATTGCCTGCTGCAGATACGGAGCCAGCTGCTTTTGCACATAGTCGGTCATCGCCTGCTGGAGACGCTCTGCCAGGGCATCGCCGCCGAGGGCCTTGAGCTGGGCCAGGATTTGCTCTGTCTCTTATACACATCTC
>CABSYH010000234.1:0-2848 GCA_902481965.1 uncultured Collinsella sp. | reverse complement strand
CACGCAAAGGAAAGCACTTAATGTGCTTTCCGTCTTGCGCAGGACTGTAGAGCAGCAAACTTAACCCGCGCCAGCCGGCCCCGGAGACCCTCCCGGACAGCCAAAAAATTTTTTCAAAAAAGTTGTTGCGTGGCGGACAGACTTCTGTGTATACTAATCCCCGCAGCGCACGCGAGCGGAAACAAACGCGAACGACTGCCTGGGGAGTTAGCTCAGTTTGGTTAGAGCGCCGGCCTGTCACGTCGGAGGTCGCGGGTTCGAGCCCCGTACTTCCCGCCAACGCAATTAAAGCCACGTCTTCGGACGTGGCTTTTTGCGTTTAATAGGCCATCGATCTCGTACGCCTCTTTATCCAAATCACCACATTTGCAACGAGCGAGTCAGCCTCTACTGATATATGTGCTCAAGCAGGGGGTTTGTTGCGCAACATCTGTTCAATGAAGCAGGGGGTTCGGTTATACTAAATCTCACTGTAGGCCGTACCTGATTCAACCAGTCTTCAAGTGCGGCATTCAGTGGACACCCATTTTATAATTTGGTTGTTCAGGCGGTCATTTGGCGTCTCGACACAAGCTCGGCCACGGAGCTCGTTCGAGCTGTTCGTATTCCTTGAAAGGGGAAACATGGACATATCGAGGAAGACTGATTATGCCCTTCGCATGCTTGCGATGCTTGCCGAGGAGCCGGAGCGGTTGCTTTCTGTTCGCACTGCTGCCGAAGAGGTCAATGTTCCGTATTCGTTTGCCCGTTCGATCCAACACGGTTTGGTTCAGGCTGGCATTGTGGAGAGCCTGCGTGGTGTTCATGGCGGCATGCGCCTTAAGGTGAGCCCCGACGATGTCACGATTCGTCAGGTTGTAGAGGCCGTTCAGGGTCCCATGGTCATGAACGACTGTACCGCCCCCGATGGCGACTGTGCGCGCATGGGCACGTGCTGCTATCATCCCCTGTGGGCCGGAGCCCAGGCGCTGATGCGCGACTATCTCGATTCCGTTTCGCTCGGCGATATCGTCGCCCATCGCCAGTTCCCGGCTGTCGATCCCAAGTTCGCCGACCGCGATGCGTTTCCCGAGTACACCGCCTGCGCGTATGCTTGCCGGGAGGAATAGCGCCGCATAAGGAGCATTGTCATGATTCAGGACCCCTTTCGTTCGATGATTCGTTCGGAAGGGGTCCTGCGTTATCGCGACCTTCCGTGGCGCCGTACGCGTGACCCGTACATCATTTGGCTTTCCGAGGTCATGCTGCAGCAAACACAGGTGTCGCGCGTTGAGACGCGTATGCCGGCGTGGCTCGATCGCTTTCCGACCGTGCAGGCGCTTGCTCAGGCCGCACCTTCCGATGTTTTGGACGCTTGGCAAGGGATGGGCTACAACCGACGCGCTCTGGCGCTCCACAATGCCGCTCAACGGGTCGTAGGGGATTGGGGCGGGGAGTTTCCGCGTGAGACGCGTGACTTGGTCGCCCTGCCTGGTATTGGCCCGGCAACGGCGCAGGGTATCCGGTCGTTTGCGTTTGATCTTCCGGGTGTGTATCTGGAGACCAACGTGCGCACGGTCTTTCTGCATCACTTCTTTCCCGATGTACCGGCTGTTCCCGATCGCGAGCTGGTGCCGCTGATTCAAGCCGCCTGTCCGGCGGCCCCCGGTGCGGTGGCGGATGAGATCGCGCCCTTTGCCGTGCCTCAAGACGATGCCGATACGCCGCGCGCGTGGTATTACGCGCTGTTAGATTATGGCGCGTATCTTAAGAAGACGCTGCCCAATCCGTCCAGACGCTCGGCGGGCTATAGTCGTCAGTCCAAGTTCGAGGGCTCGCGTCGCCAAAAACGCGCGCATATCGTGCGCATGTTGCTGGCAGCGCGCGATGGCCAGCCGGCGGGGATTACGGTTGATGAAGCTGTTGCAGGCGTTAACGAGATGGAGACGGCAGCCGGCCGGGAGCCGGTTGAGCGCGAGCTAGTCGCAAGTATTCTTGCCGACCTGGAGCGCGAGGGCTTTTGCCGCTCCGAGGGCGATCGTTGGCTGAGTGTATAGCTCGCTCGAATCTGAAGAACAGGATTATAAGGTTTAAATTCTCGGCTTGAGGGCATCCTAAAGACAAGGCCGCTCAAAGCCTATGGGCGGCATGTGTTGAAGGGAAGTACACCTATGGATTTTGAGAACTCTCAGACCAAGAAGAACCTCGAGACTGCTTTTGCCGGTGAGTCCCAGGCGCACACCAAGTATCGCTACTATGCATCCAAGGCCAAAAAGGACGGCTACGTTCAGATCTCGAATATCTTTGCCGAGACGGCGGGCAACGAGTCCGAGCATGCCAAGCTGTGGTTTAAGTACCTGCACGACGGTGCCGTTCCGGGCACTCTGGACAACCTGCGCGACGCCGCCGCGGGCGAGAACTACGAGTGGACCACGATGTATGACGAGTTTGCCAAGACCGCCGAGGAGGAGGGCTTTGCCGAGATCGCCGAGAAGTTCCGTGGCGTCGGTGCCGTGGAGAAGGCTCACGAGGAGCGCTACAACAAGCTCGTCGAGCGCATCGAGTCGGGCGAGGTGTTTGAGCGCGAGGGCGTAAAGGTATGGAAGTGCCTGAACTGTGGGCACCTGCATGTTGGTGCCGAGGCGCCCGAGGTGTGCCCGGTTTGTAACCACCCGAAGGCGTACTTTGAGGAGCAGGTGGTGAACTACTAGCGCATGGCGCTAGTGTGAGCTGGGCCGGGAGGGCCGGACTACCTTCCCTCCTCGCTCACGGCTTCGCAGGGCAACTGCTGGTTTCACCGCTCCGGGCGTCAGACCCGCGGCGCATCCCTTTCCCTCTCGCTCACGGCTTCGCAGGGTCGCGCGAGGCA
>CABSYH010000233.1:0-2898 GCA_902481965.1 uncultured Collinsella sp. | reverse complement strand
CCTCTCTATTCGTCGGCAGCGTCAGATGTGTATAAGAGACAGAGCCGAGGCTGCTCCCGAGGTAAAGACCGAGGTCGCTGAGGCCAAGCCTGCGGCAAAGGCACCGGCCAAGACAACTGCCAAGAAGTCGACGGCGTCCAAGACCACGACCGCCAAGAAGGCCACGGCTACGAAGTCGACAACGACCAAGGCCGCTGCGACGAAGGCTGCTACGAAGACCACTACGAAGGCTGCCGCAAAGCCCGCCGTCAAGGTCGAGGAGGCGGGTGCCGAGCCCAAGGCCGAGGCAAAGCCGGCCGCCAAGACCACCACGCGCAAGCGCGCTACGACGACGGCCAAAAAGGCCACGACCAAGGCCGCTGCTCCCAAGGCAGAGGCTACGGCCGAGGACAAGCCCGCAGTAAAGGCCGAGCCGGCACCGAAGGCCGCTGAGGTCAAGACCGCTCCGAAGGCTACTGCAAAGACCGAGCCCGCCAAGGAGAGCCCGGTCTCCCCCGCCGCTCCGGCAGAGAAAAAGGCTCCGTCCAAGAAGACGTCCGTCCGCAAGGCCACGGCCACCCGCAAGCGCCGCTAGCCCACAGACGATCCAAAACCTAATCAAACCCTATGTAAGGGGCGCTCCAACCGGGCGCCCCTTCTCTGTTGATAGTTGGTAAAACGATTTTCTAGGACAACCGTTCGCCGATGGTAAACGGATGTTGTTTATACAGCCTGTGTACAACAGATATACTTATATCCTGTGCGTAAAGCCCATGGCCAGCAGGCCATGATTCAATTGAACTGGACCGTACTATGAGATTGATACACAACAGCCGTCTGCCGCAGTTTCGCACTCCTTTTGGCGCTGTGACCACAGGAACTACCCTTTCACTCTCCGTGATTCTGGAGGATGCCGATCCCGCGCAGGCAACGCTTACGCTGCGCACCTGGGTCGATGAGATCGGTGAGTCTCGATATCCCATGACGCACGAGGGCGACGGCATATTTACCGTTGAGCTTGAGTGCACCGAGCCCTGTCTTATCTGGTACAGCTTTATCTGCAATATCGAAGGCCAGCCCGAGGTCCGCTTGGGCGCACCGCAAGGACGTACCGGCGGCGAAGGCGTAACCTACGACTACGCCGAGGTGCCGTCATTCCAGGTCACCGTCTACAAACACCGTGAGAACCGTCCCACCTGGTACGAGCGCGGTATGGTCTACCAGATCTTCCCCGATCGCTATGCCCGCGACGAGCACTGGCGCGAGCGCACGCTGGCCGAGGTCGAAAAACCGCGTAAGGGCATTCAGCGCCGCATGGTCGAGGACTGGAACGAGCCGCCTGTGTACGAGCGCGCCGAGGACGGCTCCATCAAGACCTGGGACTTTTACGGCGGATCGCTCAAGGGTATCCAGGAAGACTTGCCTCGCATCGCCGAGCTGGGCTTTACGGCTATCTACCTCAACCCCATTTTTGAAGCCGCGAGCAACCACCGCTACGACACCGCCGATTACACCAAGATCGATCCGATTCTGGGCACCGAGCAGGACTTTACTGAACTGTGCGAGGCGGCCGAGAAGCTGGGCATTTCCATCATTCTGGACGGCGTGTTCAACCACACGGGCGACGATTCGATCTACTTCAACCGCTACGGCAACTACCCCGGCGTGGGCGCATGGCAGAGCGAGGATTCGCCGTGGCGCGATGCGTTTTATTTCCACGAGGACGGCTCGTACGACTGCTGGTGGGGCGTGGGCAATATGCCCGCCATCAATGAGAGCTCCGAACTGGTACGCGAGCGGCTCCTGGGCAAGAACGGCGTCATTCGTAAATGGCTGCGCGCCGGCGCTCGCGGCTGGCGCCTGGATGTGGCCGACGAGCTTTCGGACGATTTCCTGACCCAGATCAAAACGGCCGTACTTGCCGAAAAGCCCGACGCGCTGCTGCTCGGCGAGGTCTGGGAAGACGCCTCCAACAAGATCAGCTACGGCCATCTGCGTCGCTACCTGCAGGGCTCCGAGCTGGACTCTGTTATGGATTACCCCTTCCGCGACATGGTCATCGGCTTTTTGATGGGCTACAAAAACGCCTACCAAGCTGCCGAGGATATCGAGACCCTGCGCGAGAACTACCCGCGCGAGGCATTATCCTGCGCGCTCAATCTGCTGTCGAGCCACGACCGCCCGCGCATTATCTCGGTGCTCGGCGGTGGCCCCGACGAGTCGCAGCTGCCCGAGAGTGAGCGCAGCAAATGGCGCCTGGACGAGAACTCCATGGGCCTGGCCAAGAGCCGCTTTTGGCTGGCGACGCTCATGCAGATGACGTTCCCGGGCGTTCCCTCAATCTATTACGGTGACGAGTACGGCTTGGAGGGACTCACCGATCCGGGTAATCGCCGCACCATGCCGACCAAGGAAGACCTGCACGACTTCGATACGTTCGCGATCGTCAAGAACGCATCTGCTGTGCGCCGCGCGCTGCCGTTTATGATCGACGGTGAAATCAAGGCCTTCGCGCTCAATGACGAGGTGCTGGCCTACAACCGTACCGGTAAAGACGGCGAGTCCGCGACCGTCATCATCAACCGCAGCCTGCGCAATTCACACCGCGTGACGATTCCGGCGCTCGGCGAATGCGCGAGCGATGTGATTAGCGGTCACGAGTGCGAGATCCACAACGGTACGGTCACGCTCGACCTGTACCCACTGGGTTCGTCGATCATCTATCACCACGCCGAGCAGCGCCTGCAGGAGCCGCTCGATCACGGTGCGGGTGTTGTATGCCATATCACATCGGTGCCGACCGACGACGGCAAGCCGGGTACGATCGGCGCACCCACGCGTCGCTTTATCGACCATCTGGCCGCCATGGGCACTGTCTCTTATACACATCTCCGAGCCCACGAGACGTAGAGGAATCTC
>CABSYH010000232.1:0-2973 GCA_902481965.1 uncultured Collinsella sp. | reverse complement strand
CCTCTCTATTCGTCGGCAGCGTCAGATGTGTATAAGAGACAGCTATTGGTGTAACTCGGTACAAGTTGGTATAACTATTACCAGGGTTTGCCAATCCGAGGAGGCCGACATGAATCCAAATCCCTTTAAGCCCACGGCTGGCAAGCGGCCTCCGATGCTCATCGGTCGCGAGTCGGTCATCGAAGATTTTGAGGAAGGGCTCGATAACGGCGCCGGAGCGCCGGGCAGGCTCATGCTTATTACGGGAAACCGCGGCTGCGGCAAGACGGTTCTCCTGCGGGAACTGCAACGTCTGGCCAGCGAGCGCGGATGGGCGGTTGTCTCCGATTCCGCTTCGCTTGGCTTATGCGACCGCTTGGCTGACGCGCTTCGCTCGAATAAGCCCGTTGTGACGTCAATGGAATTCGGTCCGTCGTTTGGCCGGATGTCGGTCGAGGCGGCGCGAGCAAAGGGCGAGACGTTGCGAGGGCTGGTCAACGAACGCCTCAAGAAGCTCGGTCCAGGCAAGGGCATCCTGTTTGCGATTGACGAGGCGCAATCTGCGTCTATCGAGGAACTGGCGGCTCTTGCCGTTCTCTATCAGCAGGTGCTCGGAGATCAGGATGCCACGGGCTTGTCCGATAGCGACCAGCGCGGTCTTGCGCTGGTGTTCGCCGGCTTACCCAGTATGGTTGACAATCTGCTCGAAGAGCCGAGCGTGACGTTTTTGCGGCGTGCCCAGCAGCGTACACTGGGGGCGATATCTTTGCCCAAGGTGCGCGATTCATATATCCAGACGGTCAAAAACACCGGTCTTTACGTTGACGCGGGGACGGCGGACCTTGCGGCATACAAGAGCATGGGGCATCCCTATATGGTTCAGCTGGTGGGCTATTACATGTGGTGCTCTGCTGTCCGGCGCAACTCACGGGTCATTGAAAGGCGCGATGTCGAGGATGGCCATGCGGATGCCGTCTCTGAGTTCTACGAAGCGGTCGACGCGCCTCTGTATTACGGGCTGCGTAGTCCACAGCGCCTCTTTATCGAGGCCATGGCGGTTGACGAGGGCAAACCGACGCGCATGGCGGACATCATTGAGCGCTGTGATCGTACCCAGAGCTGGGCGAGTAAATATCGCGCAAGCCTGATTCGCGAGCGCGTCATCGAGGCTGCTGGATACGGCCTCGTCCGATTTACCGTGCCCATGCTGGGCGCGTACATTAGCGATCGCATTTTATGGCACGAGTAGGGTGATAAAGGTGACAGAACAGAAGATGAGCCCGCAGGCTATCGAAGTGCGTGGAGCGCGTGTACACAACCTCAAGGACATCGATATCGACATTCCGCTGGGAAAGCTCGTGGGTATTGCCGGCGTATCGGGTTCGGGCAAGAGTTCGCTGGCGCTGGGGGTTCTTTATGCTGAGGGCTCACGTCGCTACTTGGAAGCACTCAGCACCTATACCCGCCGTCGTCTGACGCAGGCCGAGCACGCCCAGGTGGACGAGGTGCTGCACGTACCGGCGGCGCTCGCATTGCATCAGCGCCCCAGCGTGCCGGGCGTGCGTTCCACTTTTGGCACCATGACCGAGCTCAACAATAGCCTGCGTCTGCTCTTTAGCCGCTGCGCCCATCACGTGTGCCCGCACTGCGGGGCGCGCGTGGAGCCGAGCCTTAACGTGGCCGCAGGCCTGTCGCTCACGTGTCCGACATGCGACCGCGAGTTCTACGCGCCGAGTGCCGAGGATTTGGCTTTCAATAGCGGCGGCGCGTGTCCCACTTGTGGCGGCACAGGCGTTATGCGCGAGGTGGACGAGGCGAGCCTGGTGCCCGATGAGTCGAAGACTATCAACGAGGGCGCGGTGCTTCCTTGGGGCACGCTCATGTGGGATCTGATGAAGCAGGTGGCCGGCGAGATGGGCGTGCGCACCGACGTGCCGTTTAACCAGCTTACGCCTCAAGAGCGCGACATCGTGTTCCATGGTCCGGCGGTTAAAAAGCACATTCTCTACGTTCCAAAAAACGGTGAGGGCGCCACGCCGCTCGACTTCACCTATTACAACGCCGTCTATACCGTTGAGAATGCGCTCGCCAAGGTTAAGGACGACAAGGGCCTCAAGCGCGTTGCGCGCTTTTTGCGCGAGGGGCCATGTCGCGACTGTGGCGGCACGCGTCTCTCCGAGGCTGCGCGCCAGCCCCAGGTGCGCGGTATCAATCTGGCACAGGCGGCGGCCATGACGCTGGGTGAGGCGATTGAGTGGGTGCGCGGGGTGCCTACGTCCTTGCCGGCCGAGATGCAGCCCATGGCAGCGGATATCTGCGATTCATTTTTGGGCGCGGCCCGTCGTCTGGTCGATCTGGGTCTCGATTACCTTTCGCTCGATCGCGCCGGTGCCACGCTTTCCACGGGCGAGCGTCAGCGCGTTCAGCTCGCCCGCGTGGTGCGCAACCGATCGACGGGCGTGCTTTATGTGCTAGATGAGCCCTCGATCGGCTTGCATCCTGCCAATGTCGACGGCTTGGTAGGTGTGATGCGCGATCTGGTGGATGACGGCAACACCGTGGTTGTTGTCGACCACGATACGCGCGTACTGGCGGAAGCCGACTATTTGGTCGAGATGGGCCCCGTTGCCGGAGCAGGCGGCGGCAATGTGATCGCCGCTGGTACGGTAGACGAGGTCGAGCAATCGCGGGGCAGCCGCATCGCCCCGTTTTTGCGCGCAGAGTCCAAGCGCTTGCGTCCGCAGGTGACTGACGACGAAATGTTCGATCAGGGACATATCCGCATGGCAACCGATGCCATCCATACCGTCAAACCGCTCGAAGTCGATATCCCGCGCGGCCGCTTGGTCGCGGTGACGGGCGTTTCGGGTTCGGGTAAGACGACGTTGGTGCTCGAGACGCTCATCCCGGCACTCAAGGCACAGGCAGCTGGCGAGCGCCTGCCAAGCCATGTGCGCCTGTCTCTTATACACATCTCCGAGCCCACGAGACGTA
>CABSYH010000231.1:0-2990 GCA_902481965.1 uncultured Collinsella sp. | reverse complement strand
CTCTATTCGTCGGCAGCGTCAGATGTGTATAAGAGACAGGGCCGATGCGGCTCATCTCGGCAAGGTTTGCGCCCTTGCCGCCAAGCACGAAGTTCATGGACTTGTCGCCCTCGGTGACACAGGTGCCCTGGGCGTCGGTTCCAAAACGGTAAACCCTCTTGCAATCGCTCACGATACTTCCCCTTCCATGCGCTTACGCACACGACCGTGGTAACGAATCGACCCGCCAGATGCGGGCCATGAGGGAACTATACGGCGGGTTTTGAACGGGCTTAAGCAGAGGATGCGCGGTTTGGTAAACGTGCTAAAACTTGCGGTAAATGGTAGGTAAAGGTGGTTACCTTATGAAGATACCACTGCAAGAAACTTGCTGGTCAAATGCAAGTAATTTGCTAAATCGCTTTACCATTATCGTGTATTATTTTTAGTTAGTTATTTTAGGCGGAGCATTTTAGCTACCCCAATGAGCTAGCTTTGCTGGGCGCGGCGGGCGCGGGCTTCTTGGATTTCCTCCAAGTAGCTGATGATCTCGGCAGCGCTCTCCTCGATAGCCTTGCCGTCGGTACGCACCACAAAGCAGCCTAGCCGCTTCATGAGGGCACGAGCTTCCTCAAGCTCGCTGTGCACACTCTCGGGCTCGGCATAGGAGCCGGCAACGGCACGAGCGTAGTCATCGCCCAAGCGGCTATCGCGAATTTCGGAAATCACATCGACGGTCGAAATTAGGCCGAACAGGCGCATCGGGTCGACCTCGTAAATCGACTTCGGCGGCTCCATGCCATGGGCCAAAGGAACATTGGCGACCTTGTAACCCTGAAAGGCCAAATACATCGACAGCGGCGTCTTGGACGTGCGGGATACGCCCAGCAGCACGATATCGGCTCCCGAAAGGTCGTCGCAGCCGCGTCCATCATCGTGCTCAACGAAATATTCCATGGCCTCGATACGATGGAAATAGCGGTCATCGGTCCTGTGAATCACGCCCGCAACGCCTTTGGGCGGCACACCGATGAGCGACGACAGCACAGCGAGCGTAGGACCGATCAGGTCGACCGAACGGATATGCAGCATGCCCAGGTAATCGAGCACGCGGGCGCGAAGCGCCGAATCGACAATGGTGTGGAACACGGCAATATCGCGATGGTCCGCATCAACGCGCGGGCCCACAAACGACTTAACCTGCTCCACCGAGTTCACCTTGGGCAGGCGCAACAAACGAAAAGCCCCTTCATCAAATTGCCCGGACGCCGCAAGCACCACCTCACAAGCGGTATCACCGAGCGAGTCGGAGATAACGATAACGGTGGGACGAGCGGTGACCGGGCAATCCATGCGGGGCTCCTTTTGCGCTTATGCGCAGGCTGGCTTACTTTTTACGAGCAAGCTCACCGATGTTGGCGATGCCGGAGAAAACGGCCTCGAAGCGGTTGAGCAGCTTAAGGCGATTATCGCGGAGCTGCTCGTCCTTGTCCATGACCATGACCTCGTCGAAGAAACGGTCGATGGGCGCGCGCAGGGCGGCGAGGGCAGCAAATGCGGCCGGATAATCCTCGGTAGCAAGGGCGGCATCGACAGCGGTCTGAGCAGCCTCGGAGGCGTCGGCGAGCGCGAGTTCGGCCTCGCCCATCAGGCTGCGGTCGTACTCCGCACCCAGCTCGGGCTTGGAGATGTGTGCGGCGCGGGCATAGGCCGTCGCCAGGTTGTCAAAGGTCTCGGCGTCGTTCTTGCGAGCCTCGTCGAGGGCGGCGCAGCGGGCGAAGAAGACGGACGGGGCGATGATGTGCACCGCGGAGACGGCGGCAACGGTATCGGCCGGGATCTTTTCGTCGCGGGCCATGCTCACCAGGCGGCCATGGAAGAAGTCGCGAACCTGCTGGGCGACCTCGGCGGCGTCGAACTCAATGCCCTGCTCACTGTAGAGCTCAAGGGCGAAGTCGATGAGCGACGTGGGGTCGATCGGCAGACGGTCGCGCAGGATGTTGATGATGCCGATAGCGGCACGACGCAGCGCATAGGGGTCGGAGGAGCCGGTCGGGGGCTCGCCGATGGCAAAGATACCGGCAATGGTATCGAGCTTGTCGGCACAGGCCACGATGCAGCCAGCGGTGCCCTCGGGCAGCTCGTCACCGGCAAAGCGGGGACGATAGTGATCGCGAATGGCGTGGGCGACCTCGTCGTTCTCCCCCATCGCGGTCGCGTAATAACCGCCCATCACGCCCTGCTGGCTCGTGAACTCGACGACGGCGTTAGACACCAGGTCGCCCTTGCACAGGTGCGCGGCGCGAGCAGCGTCGGCGGCAAGATGGGCGCCCAGATGAGCCTCGCGGGCAATAGCGAGCGCGAGCTGCTCGATGCGCTCGGACTTGGCGAGCACGCTACCGAGCTTCTCCTGGAAGGCAACCTTGGCCAGACGCTCGCGGAACTCGTCGAGGGAGATCTTCAGGTCCTCCTCGTAGAAGAACTTGGCATCGTCCAGACGGGCACGCACAACGCGCTCGTTGCCGTCGATCACGCGCTCGGCGTTCTCGGGCTTGCTGTTGGAGACGACCACGAACTCACGCGTGAGCTTGCCCTCGCCGTCATAGATCGGGAAGTAGCGCTGGTTGGTGAGCATGGACTCGCAGATAATCTCGTGCGGGACCTTGAGGAACTCCTCATCGAAGGTACCGACGAGCACCGTCGGCCACTCGCAGAGGTTAATGACCTCCTCGAAGACCTTCTTGGGCGTATCGACATGGCAGCCGGGACGGGCAGCCTCGACCTCGGCGATACCGGCGAGGATGGCCTCACGACGACGCTCGGCAGAAAGCACGCCGGCGTCCTCGAGCACTTGCTCGTAGACGGCGGGGCTGGCGACCACATGGTCACCGGGGCCAAGTACGCGATGACCACGCGTGGTGTTGCCACTCGTCACGTCGGCAAACGACACGGGCACAACATCCTCGCCCAGAAGGCAGCAAATCCAACGGACCGGACGAACAAAGGTAGCA
>CABSYH010000230.1:0-3009 GCA_902481965.1 uncultured Collinsella sp. | reverse complement strand
GACATCACCTTCCACATGTCATTTGACCAGCTCTCGCCCGAGGCTCAGCTCGATGCGATTGATACACTTGCCGACTGCGGCGTTACGCGCATCCTCACGCATGGCGGCGCTGCCGGTACGTCGATCGAGGATAATTTCGATCACCTGACTCGTTTAATCGAGTGTGCGGGCGATCGTTTGACCATCCTTCCCGGCGGCGGCATCACTACGGCAAATCGCGACGCGGTCGCGGCGGCGCTAGGCGTCTCCGAGCTCCATGGCACCAAGATCGTGCCGCTGGAGGTATAACCCGTGGCGCTGGTATTTGATGTTCAGCAGGCGAGCGGTAAGCCCGACGACAACCGTCGTCCCGGCACCGCGTGCCCCTTTTGCGATACAGAAGGGCTCACCGACATCATTCGCCGTGATGGCGATTGCATTTGGCTCGAGAATAAGTTCAAGACCCTGCGCGCCACCCGTCAAACCGTGCTGATCGAGTCGGCCGATCACGATGCCGACCTGGTGACCTATGAGCCGGATGAACTCCACCATGTGATGCGGTTTGCCCTGGGTTGCTGGCAGCAGATGATCGATTCACAGCAGTATCGAAGCGTGCTCATGTACAAGAACAAGGGTCCGCTCTCGGGCGGTAGCCTCGTTCATCCGCACATACAGATTGTGGGTTTGGAGCAGGAAGACGGCTATGCTTCGCTGGCTTCCGCCAATTTCGAAGGCATCAATGTCTGGCAACAGGGGAGGATCTCGGCCAACATCTCAACCGAACCCATCATGGGGTTCTTTGAGATCAACGTTTCAGCCCCGCAGGGAATCGCCGCCAGCGATGACACGAGAGATCAAGCCGAGGCGGATCTCTTCGCCGATGCAATCCAGGTAGCTCTGCGCTATATCCTGAACGAGCACCACGGTGGTCGCGCAGAGTCGTATAACCTGTTCTTCTATCACCTGGGCGGTCGGACCATTGCCAAGGCGCTGCCGCGTTGGGTGGTTTCGCCCTACTTTGTCGGCTATCGTTTGGCCCAGGTCAATGCTGAGACAACGCTCGATATCGATGCTGAGCGCCTGCGTGCGCATCTGGAAACGCTCGTATAGAAAGACTAACACCCGCGTAATGCGGACAGTCTAGCGTGCCATGGCGTCGCGGCCGGCTTCGACGCGCTTGCGCTGGGCGGCGCGCTCCTCGCCGGTCAGACGCTCAAAGAGATGCCCGATAAGCGAGGCGAGTACCTGCTGAAACAGCGTTCCGCACATGACGGGAAACACGACTTCGCCCGGAAAGTACTGCGTGGCGATGACGGCGCCCGAAGAGATGTTACGCATGCCGCAGGTAAAGCACATGGTGGTCGTCTCGCTATATGGCAGATGCAGCGCATGGGCGACCAGAAAACCGACGACAAAGCCACTGATGGCGAAGACCAAAATAAAGAGGGCGACTTCCAAGCGCACCGCGTTCATGTGCAGCACGTACTCGCTCATGGCGGTGGAGTTGGAGGCGATAACGCCCATCATCATGAATTTGCAGGCGGGCGAGAGCACGGGGGAGAGCTTCTCGTGTCCCCATCCACGCGTGAGCTCGTTGATCACGATGCCGAGCACGGCGGGGATGGCGATCATAAAGGCCATGTCTTGCATCATGCTCGGCACATCGATCGAGACGGTGGCACCCAGCAAGAGCTTAAGCGTGAGCGGAATCGTCACAGGGGAGATAACCGAGGACGTCAGGATGATGGTGAGCGCGAGCGGGCCGTTGCCGCCGAACATGCTGATCCACATAAAGGCAGTGACCGCCACGGGTACGCTGTACTCGAGCACGATGCCGCAGACAAGGTTGGGATTGGAGCCAAAGAACAGCGATCCCATGGCATAGGCTGCTATGGGAATGAGCACCGCCGAGACGAGCAGCGCCAAAATCAGGTGCAGCGGACGGCGGAACACCTCGGCTACCTGGTGAAAGGTGTTGCTGAGCGCACCCTGAAACGTCATAAAGGCGAAGAGGGCGGGAACAATGGGCTTGAGCACGCCGATCTGCTGGGGAAAGAGTACGCCGAGCGCCACGCAAATCGGAACGATGATCTGCATATGCCCCGCGAGGAACTTTCCCAGTCCAGCCCATTGCTTCATATGCCCCGTGACTCCCTTTATCCGCGAACTTGTTTGTATGGATATGCTAGACACTCGTATGTGTCCGTGCGGCTGAAACGCTCGATTATTTCGAGGCCATTACCGGCATCGTTTACCGAAACCGCGGCATGCTGCGGCGATTTGCGTCCGCGCCGCACGGTATAATAAATCCGTTCAACAGATCTGCCTGCCGAAGCGGGCATACACAGAGGACTCATCGCTATGAACCGTGAGAGGTATCGCGGCGACCTGCCCCTATCGGGGGTGGGTGCCTATGTCATCGCTTAAGACGACGCATCGCTGGGCGGTCGCTCAGCAAAACCCCGAGCTCGAAAAGGAGCTTTCGGCTGGTCTGGGCATTCCCGGGCTGGTGGCGCGCATTATGGTCGCGCACGGCATTGGCTCAATCAAAGAGGGCCAATTGTTTTTGACGCCTTCGCTCGATCGCGACTGGGCCGACCCACTCATTATCCCGGGCATGTCGGTCGTTGCCGACCGCGTCGAGCGTGCTATTCGCAACCACGAGCACATTGCAGTCTTTGGCGATTTTGACGTTGACGGTATTACGTCGACCTGCCTGTTGACCGAGGCGCTGCGCACGTTTGGCGCCGATGTCACGCCGTTTATTCCGCATCGCTTTGATGAGGGCTACGGTCTTTCGCGCGCGGCGCTCGACCGCGTTAACGAGCTCGCTCGCCCCCAGCTGATCGTGACCGTCGATAACGGCATTGCCGCCAAGGAAGAGGTTTCCTACCTGGAGAGCCTGGGGATCGATTTGGTGGTCACGGACCATCACGAGCCCTCCGACCAGGTGCCGCAGGGTGTGCCCCTGACTGACCCCAAGCTCTGTCTCTTATACACATCTCCGAGCCCACGAGACGTAGAGGAATC
>CABSYH010000229.1:0-3032 GCA_902481965.1 uncultured Collinsella sp. | reverse complement strand
CGAGATTCCTCTACGTCTCGTGGGCTCGGAGATGTGTATAAGAGACAGGTACGGCGAGGTACTGATTCCCGTGATCGAGCAGGTCGTGCTCGATCTTCCCGACACAGGAACAATTTCCGTCCACGCTATGGACGGCCTGATCGATATGGACAATTAGGGAGGACAACATGCTGATCGAGACCCTTTCGGTCTTTCCCGAGATGTTTGAGCCCGTCATGTCCACGTCGATTTTGGGCCGCGCCCGCAAGGCCGGCCTTTTTGATTTTAAGGCGTATAACCTGCGCGACTGGACGCACGACCGCCATCGTACCGTCGATGACGAGCCGTACGGCGGCGGGCAGGGCATGCTCATGAAGGTCGAGCCTATCGCAGAGGCCATCGAGGCCATTAGCGCAGAGGGTCCCAAGCCCACTGTGGTGTTCTTTACCCCCTGTGGCGAGCCTTTTACGCAGCATGTGGCCGAGCGCCTGCTCAAAAGTGAGCGCCTGCTGTTTGTGTGCAGTCGCTACGAGGGCGTCGACGAGCGCGCGTATGCGTATGCCGATGAGCGTCTGTCGATCGGCGACTACGTGCTCACGGGCGGCGAGCTTCCCGCTATGGTCGTTGCCGATGCCGTCGTACGCCTGATTCCCGGCGCCCTTGGTGACGAAATGAGCAACGTCGACGAGTCATTCTCGACCGCCGAGGACGGAGGACTGCTCGAGTACGCGCAGTACACCCGCCCCGCCGAGTTCAACGGCGAGGGCGTGCCGCCGGTGCTTGTGAGCGGCGATCACGCCAAGGTCGATGCCTGGCGTCGCAAGAACGCCATCGAGCGCACCTGCTGCTGGCGTCCCGATCTGATCGAGACAGCGCGGCTCACGCCCGAGGAGCGCGCTTACGCGCAGGAGATTCTTGACGCTTCGTATTCGCAGAGCGAGGAGTGAGTATGGTTCCTACGCAACATTCCGCGTTGAGGGGCGCTTTTGAGTGGATCGTGGTCATCGCGATCGCGCTCGTGGCCACGTTCCTGATCCGTACCTTTGTGGTCGAGCCCTTTGTGGTGCCCACCGGTTCTATGGAGGACACGATCGAGATTGGCGACCAGATCCTGGCGCAAAAGGTGAGCCTCGAGCTCGGTCAGCCCGTCAAGCAGGGCGATATCGTGGTGTTTCACAACCCCGATGGCACCTCCGAGCATGATGTTCTTGTCAAGCGTGTTATTGCCACGGCCGGCCAGACGGTCGACCTGCAGGATGGCAAGGTGGTCGTTGACGGCCAAGCGCTCGACGAGGACTATACGACGGGCATGAGCTGGCCACTTTCGGTCCAAGCGCCCGGTGCTCAGGTAAGCTATCCCTACACCGTTCCCGACGGGTGCGTGTGGGTGATGGGCGACAACCGCGAAAACTCTGCCGACTCACGCTACTTTGGTCCCGTCGATCGCTCTGATTTGATCGCCGTGGCACTCGTGCGCTACTGGCCGCTCAACCGCATCGGCGCTATCGACTAAAAACCGCTATAGTACAGTACCTAACCGTGTAATCGTTTCGACGAGGGGATATTAGAGGCATGAACGCTTCATCGCTTTCCTTCCAAGACATCATCCTGCGCCTCCAGCAGTACTGGGGCGAGCAGGGCTGCGTCATTATGCAGCCCTATGACTCCGAGGTCGGTGCCGGTACCTTCCATACCGCGACCACGCTGCGCTCGCTCGGTCCCGCCGAGTGGCGCACCTGCTATGCGCAGCCTTGCCGCCGTCCCGCCGACGGCCGCTACGGCGAGAACCCCAACCGCATGCAGCACTACTATCAGTTCCAGGTGCTCATCAAGCCCTCTCCGGTCAACGCCCAGGAGCTTTACCTGGGGTCTCTTGCCGCTATCGGTCTGGACCCCAACGACCATGACGTCCGCTTTGTCGAGGACGACTGGGAGAGCCCGACGCTCGGCGCCTGGGGCCTTGGCTGGGAGGTCTGGCTCAACGGCATGGAAGTCACGCAGTTTACGTACTTCCAGCAGGTGGGCGGTATCGAGGTCGACCCCGTTCCTGTCGAGATCACCTATGGCCTGGAACGCATCGCCATGTACGCCCAGGGCGTCAACTCGGTCTACGACCTGGTGTGGAGCTACCTGCCCGACGGCACGCCCATGACCTATGGCGACGTGTTCCTCGAGAACGAGCGCGAGTTCAGTGCCTACAACTTTGAGGTCGCCAACGTCGAGATGATGCGTCAGAAGTTTGACGACTACGAGGCCGAGTGCCATTCCTGTCTAGAGCGCAAGCTGCCGCTGCCGGCATATGACTGCGTCATGAAGTGCAGCCACGCTTTCAACCTGCTCGATGCCCGCGGCGCTCTGTCCGCAGTCGAGCGTGCCAACTACATCCTGCGCGTCCGCGCCGTCGCCAAGGCGTGCTGCGAGGCCTACATGGCCGAGGTCGCCGGAGTCAACGAGAATGCCGACCAGGAAGGCGAGGTGGCGTAAGCCATGGCAGACGCTAAGGATTTCCTGTTTGAGATCGGTACGGAGGAAATGCCCTCTGCACCGCTGAACAATGCCGTCAAGCAGCTTGGCACCATGATCGCCAAGGGTCTCGACGAGGCCGGTCTGGCCCACGGCGAGGTCCGCGTGATCTCGAGCCCGCGCCGCCTGGCTGCACTCGTTGCCGATGTCGCCACCGCGACCGACGAGGTTCACGAGGTCAAGCGTGGCCCCGCGGCCAACATTGCCTTCGACGCTGACGGTAACGCCACCAAGGCCGCCCAGGGCTTCGCCCGCAAGTGCGGTGTGGCTGCCGAGGACCTGGTCCGTCGCGAGGACACTGACGGTCGTGAGTATGTGTTCGCCGAGAAGAATATTCCCTCCGCACCGGCTACGCCGATTCTGACCGCTCTGTGCGAGAAGACCATCGCCGGCCTGCAGTGGCCCAACTACCGCTCCCAGCGCTGGGGTCACGAGCATGCTACCTTTGTTCGTCCGGTCCGTTGGATTTGCTGCCTTCTGGGCCTGTCTCTTATACACATCTCCGAGCCCACGAGACGTAGAGGAATCTC
>CABSYH010000228.1:0-3092 GCA_902481965.1 uncultured Collinsella sp. | reverse complement strand
GGCGAAAGCCGCGGCAGACAAGGCCACCTCGCCCGAGATAACGCAACCGACCGAGACGACGCCTCCCTCCGGCTCAACGCAACCCGCCGAGGCGACACCGCCCGTTGCCTCACCTGCAACCGGCAAAGACGCCCTACCAAGCTCCACCAAGCAGGCGAACACGAGCAGCGGCAAGCTCGCAAACACAGGCGACACAGCGCCGAGCGCAATCGCACTCGCAGCAGTCGCCGCCGCAGGCCTCGGAATAACCGCCACAGCCACACGCCGCATCAGGAACTCAAAATAGCTGCCAGAGCATACCACCTTCGCCAATCCACAAACCCAGAGAGAAAAGAGGCCCGTTTCCCCAACCCAGGGAAACGGGCCTCTTTAACTGCAAAAATTCAAGCAACAGCACCGCCGCCTCTTGAACCACATAGCCATCAATGCCCAGACAACACCAGCAAGCCGCATTCCACAAGGGATAGATTTAAATTAGATAAACGCGCCTTTACGGATGATTTTTGGACGACGGGGCCCGGTCGGCGGCGAGGTGTTTGGTAGTCGAGCGATCCCGCAGGCGAAGCCGAGGACCAGCGAGACACCAAACACCTCGCCGCCTCCTGGACCGCGTAGCCATCGATGTTTTGGCAAAGTCAGCGAGCGCCACCCAGAGCGAACAAGTTGGCATGAAAAAGGCAAGGCATAGACCTTCTGGTCATGCCTTGCCTTTTGAATGACAAATTGTCGCTCTGGGTGGCGCGCAGCGTCGAGCATTGCGCGGTTTGGTAAAACCGCGCAAAAAGAAAGCCCGTGCGCTCGATGGATTCGGATGCCCGACAGAGGCTCCTTATGGCTGCTTCCTTCCGGACCTGACCAGATTCGGAACATGTCGTCATCCGAACCCATCGAGCGCGCTAGGCGCTCGGTATATCTTACCTGCTCCCGCCCGCCAGAGCAAGGTAGCTAATTTGGGACGGAGCTTTTTTGACTACTTTTGCAGCCCGATTGCCAGAGCAGCCAATGAGTAGTCAAAATAGTCCCATCCCAAAATGACCGGCTTGGTGCCGCACCGCAGAAAGGGCCCATCTACTACGTTTAGGCCACAGGGGTCAACCATAGCCGGCTTTTTCGAAAATCGGCAAGCTTTCTACCTGCGGTTTTAATTTCACAAAATCCGGGATGGTCGAGGGTGTTCCGTTAAACGTAGTAGATTGCCACATTTCATGGCAGACGGTCCGGCTCGAGACCCAAGGCAGCCAGCCTCGAATGGACATTCTCGAAGTTGCGGTGGAATACGGACTGAATTGGCACCTTAAAGGCAAAAACACTCCGTATTTCACCGCAACTTATCGAGGGGATGGGTTTTAGAGGCGAGCGAGGTCGTAGGCTTGGGCGGCTGACTCACCGGCGAAGATGAGGTTGGTTGTGGCTTCCTGAGGATTGAGCGCCTGGTCGAGAGGCATGGGCTTGCGGCAGATCGGCAGTACCAAGTCGATGCCTTGCTCATATACCGCGTTCAGGTTGTCAGCACGGCCGCCCACGACGGCGACCACCGGCTTGCCATATCGCCTGGCGCGGCGAGCCACACCCACCGGCGCCTTACCGGCGGCGGACTGCTCGTCCATATTGCCCTCGCCTGTTATGACCAGGTCGACATCGCGCACGCGCTCGTCAAACCCCACGAGATCGAGCACCGTCTCTACACCCGAGCGCAGCTCCGCACCGAGCGCCAGCAACGCGGCGCCCAAGCCACCGGCAGCGCCCGCGCCGGGCACGCCGAGCACCGAGCCAAATGTCCGTGCGCCCTCGGGTGTGCGCAACAACCCCTGGGCTCGCGCCTCGAAAATTGCCGCATCGAGCAGGCGACCGTAGCCGACCATCCAGCTGTCGTACCTGCGCAGCGCCTCAGCGTCATCCGTCGGCAGGCCCTTCTGCCCGCCAAACACCGCCAGCGCACCGCGGCGTCCCACGAGCGGATTCTCGACATCCGAAAGCACAACGATACGAGCGCCGCTCAGTGCACGAAGCGCTAACGTCAAATCGATACTCGACACGTGTTCAAGGCCGGCAAGACCGGGGGCGACATCGCAGCCCTGATCATCGACCACACGCGCGCCCAGCGCCTGCAGTATGCCGGCGCCACCGTCGTTGGTGGCACTGCCACCCAAACCAATATAGATAGTCTTTGCCCCGGCACGAACCGCACGGAGCATCAGCTCGCCCACGCCATAGGTCGAAGCCGCAAGCGCCGCCGATTCCGTGCAAGGTGAATACCCAATACTCGCCGCCTCGGCCATCTCAATTACAGCCGACTCGTGCTCGCCGTCCACCAACATCCGGGCAGACACACGATCGCCCAAGGGACCTGCGACATCGCAGGTTGAGAGCTCGCCACCGCATGCGGCGATGGCATCGAGCGTTCCCTCGCCACCATCTGCCAACGGCAATGCGCGCACCTCGGCATCGGGCCAAACGCGGCGCACGCCTTCGGCAACCGCCGCCTCCGCCTGCGCACTCGACACGCTGCCCTTAAAGGAGTCGATCGCCAGCAGCACACGGCGGGGCCGGCGCTGCACGAGGCCAAAATCAACCGCCGTGCCAACATCCTCACCGGCACCTGCAAGCGCCTCGGCATGAGCGGCATGCGCCTCAAGATCGGCCCCACAACCGCAATCAGCGCCGCCCGCTCCGCGCAGACCGCCAAAATAGCTACTCAGCAGCTCGCGGCATTCATCCGCCAGTACGCCGGCGGTCACATTGAACCGATGATTCAGGCGCGAGTCGGCATTGAGGTCATACAGGGATCCCAGCGCGCCCGCCTTGGCATCAGCCGCGCCATACACGCAGCGCCCCACGCGCGCGTTAACCATAAGCCCCGCACACATGCAGCATGGCTCGAGCGTCACGTAGACCGTGCAATCGGAAAGGCGCCAACGACCGAGCGACCGAGAGGCAGCGCACAGGGCCGCGAACTCGGCATGAGCCGAAGGATCCTGGTCGAGCTCGCGCCGATTGTGCGCCCTCGCGACGATCTCGCCGTCGCGCACCACTACGGCTCCGACTGTCTCTTATACACATCTCCGAGCCCACGAGACGTAGAGGAATCTCGT
>CABSYH010000227.1:0-3123 GCA_902481965.1 uncultured Collinsella sp. | reverse complement strand
CTCTACGTCTCGTGGGCTCGGAGATGTGTATAAGAGACAGCGTGTCCGTGTCGGGCGTTGGCCCGCGCCTGGCACGTGCCGTGCTCTCCACCTATACCGTGGGCCAGCTGTATTCCCTGGTGATGGCCGAGGACGACAAGGGTATGGCCAAGGTTCCCGGTGTGGGCAAAAAGACCGCGCAGCGTCTGATCTTGGAGCTCAAGAGCACCTTTGCCAAGGACAAGGGCTTTGTGCCGGTCGATGTGATTCCCGGCCAGGTTGCGATGCCGGTTCCTGCCGCCGCGCCTTCGGCGATCGATGACGCCCGTGCGGCGCTCCTTTCCATGGGCTTTAGCCCGCAGGAGACCGATGTTGCCCTGAGCGGGTATGATGGGCAGAATATGCGTGTCGAGGATCTGCTCGGCGCGGCGCTTAAGCGACTCGGAATGGATGCGTGATGTGGGAAGCCGATGACTCTCAGGACCTGTGGGCGACGCCCGGCAACTCGCCGGCGGCATCCATGGCGCATGGCGAGCGTATGGTGGGCTCGGAGCTGACGCCCGAGGACCTCGATGTCGACCGTACCCTGCGCCCCCAGCGCCTGGATGACTACTGCGGCCAGGAGCATATCAAACAGAGCCTGCGCGTGCTCATCGAGGCGGCGCAGAGTCGCGGCGAGACGCTCGACCACGTGATCTTCTCGGGTCCTCCGGGCCTGGGCAAGACCACGCTGGCCACGGTTATCGCTAACGAGCTGGGCGCTCAGATCAAGACGACGAGCGGCCCCGCTATTGCGCGCACCGGCGACCTGGCGGCCATCCTGACTAACTTGCAGCCGGGTGACGTGCTGTTTATCGACGAGATTCATCGTCTGAACCGTTCGGTCGAGGAAGTCCTGTATCCCGCGATGGAGGACTTTGCGCTCGATATCGTGATCGGCAAGGGTCCGGCGGCGCGCTCGATTCGCCTGGATATTCCCAAGTTTACGCTGGTGGCGGCAACGACTCGTTCGGGCATGCTCACGGGCCCGTTACGCGATCGCTTTGGCATCTCGTATCGCTTGGATTACTACACCGTCGAGGAGCTCGCCCAGATCGTGACGCGCTCGGCAACCATCCTGGGCGTGACGATCGACCATCCCAGCGCGCTCGAGATTGGCTCGCGCTCGCGCGGTACGCCGCGCCTCGCCAACCGTCTGCTCAAACGTGTGCGCGACTATGCGCAGGTGCGCGGCGACGGCCCCATCGAGCTCGATATCTGCCGTCAGGCACTCGAGTTCTTCGAGATTGACGAGCTCGGCCTGGACTGGATGGACATTCGTATCTTGGAGACGCTTGCCAAGACGTTCTCCGGCCGTGCCGTGGGCCTGACGACGCTTGCCAGCGCGGTGGGCGAGGACCCGGGAACGCTCGAGGATGTCTATGAGCCTTATCTGCTGCAGTGCGGCTTGATGATTCGCACGCCCCAGGGCCGCCAGGCAACGCTTCGCACCTTTGAGCACCTGGGGATTGAACCTACCGTTTAGGGCGCTTTGTTTTGGCGGGCTGTTGGGCTATCGCTGGGCATCGGGTAAACATATCGCCGTTCGTCGGTTACGGGCGTTTTACTATTGCGCGCGCGTGCTATGCTGGATTGGTCTTTTTCTCATCCGGTAACGAAAGGACCGTCCATGCCTACTGACATCGAAATCGCACGTTCCGTCACACCGCTGCCCATTACCGAGGTGGCCAAGAACGCCGGTGTCGACGTAAAGCACCTGATTCCGTACGGCTTCGACAAGGCTAAGGTCGACTACTCTCTGCTCAATGAGCCAACTGATCACCAGGCCAAGCTCGTCCTCGTGACCGCCATCAACCCCACGCCCGCGGGCGAGGGTAAGACCACCACGACCATCGGTCTGGCCGATGGCCTGCGCCGTCGCGGCATCAAGAGCGCCGTGGCCCTGCGTGAGCCTTCGCTCGGTCCCGTCTTTGGCATCAAGGGCGGTGCCGCCGGCGGCGGCTGGGCGCAGGTCATCCCCATGGAGGACATCAACCTGCACTTTACCGGTGACTTCCATGCCATCGGTGCCGCCAACAACCTGCTGGCAGCCATGCTCGACAACCATATTCAGCAGGGCAACCAGCTCGGCATCGACGTTAAGCGCATCACCTGGAAGCGCGTTGTCGATATGAACGACCGTCAGCTGCGCCATGTCATCGACGGTATTGGCGGCAAGGCCCAGGGCGTGCCGCGCGAGGACGGCTTCGATATCACCGTTGCCTCCGAGGTCATGGCGATTCTGTGCCTGGCCACGAGCATTAACGATCTTAAGGAGCGCTTGGGCGAGATCGTTGTCGGCTACAGCTATGCCGGCGAGCCCGTCCGCGCACGCGACCTTAAGGCCCAGGGAGCTATGGCCGCACTGCTCAAGGATGCGCTCAAGCCCAATCTGGTGCAGACGCTCGAGGGTACGCCCGCGTTTGTCCACGGCGGTCCCTTCGCCAATATCGCCCACGGCTGCAACTCCATCATGGCCACGCGTATGGCTATGCGTTTTGGCGATGTCGCCATTACCGAGGCCGGCTTTGGTGCCGACCTGGGTGCCGAGAAGTTCCTCGACATCAAGTGCCGCATGACGGGCGTTCGCCCCAGCGCTGTCGTGGTCGTCGCCACTGCCCGCGCGCTTAAGTACAACGGCGGTGTCGCCAAGGCCGACCTCAACGAGGAGAACCTCGAGGCTCTCAAGACCGGCATGCCCAACCTGCTGCGCCATGTCGACAATATCCAGAACGTCTACGGTCTGCCCTGCGTGGTCGCCATTAACCGCTTCCCGACCGATACCGAGGCTGAACTCGCCCTCATCGAGTCCGAGTGCCAGAAGCTGGGCGTTAACGTTAAACTGTCCGAGGTCTGGGCCAAGGGCGGCGAGGGCGCGCTCGACCTGGCCGATGAGGTCATGCGCCTGATTGAGCAGCCGAGCGAGTTCAAGTTTGCTTACGAGGACGGTGCCGATGTGGCCGACGCCCTGGAAGCTGTTGCCACCAAGGTCTACCGCGCCGACGGCGTCGACTTTACGCCGGCTGCCAAGCGCCAGCTCGCCGAGCTGCGCGAGAACGGCTTTGGCAACCTTCCGGTCTGTCTCTTATACACATCTGACGCTGC
>CABSYH010000226.1:0-3124 GCA_902481965.1 uncultured Collinsella sp. | reverse complement strand
CCTCTCTATTCGTCGGCAGCGTCAGATGTGTATAAGAGACAGGCTAAAACAAAATCCGCCTCTTTGGGCCTTGTAGGGCACGTGGTAGCCCTCGGAACGTGCAAAAAGCGGAGTTTTCAGCATCCGCCCCTTCCGGGAACGTTAAAACCGCTGGCTGTAAATTGCCTTTCGACTCGAAAGACTCGTTCCGCGCGCTTGTTATTCCTCATATTATTGAATTTTGTGGATAATCCAAAACATTACGCGTCGTATTTGTGGCCCCGGCTGCCGTCAAATTATTGAGGGATGCTGAATACTCGCGTTTTTGCACGCCGCCGTCGGGGGGACCCGTTCAACAAGCGGCAAATCTAGCAAAAAAGGCTACTCGATACCCTCGAGAAGCTCTGACACCGTCATGCCGAGTGCGGGCGCGATCTTAAATAGAACCTTGAGCGTGAAATTTGCCGTCCCATCTTCGATTCGGTCGAGGTAGGGTCGGCTGATTCCTGTCGCCACACAAAAATCAACCTTGGAGATACCAAGGTCTCTGCGTGTCTCTTCGACCCGCCTGCCAAGAATCTGTTTCGCACGTTCGTCCATGCAGCCGAGTTTGAAATGGAGCCGAACATAAACGTAAACTATAGTTTACGTTTTGCCGAATACACAGGAGTTTTCTATGTCGGGTTCTTCGGTCCGCACGTACCGAGCCACGCTTCGCACAAACAGCGCACCGCCCAAGCTCGTCGTCGTTGAAGCAGAATGTCTTTCGCCCGATGAGCGCACAGCATTTGCATTGCTATCAAGTCGCGTCGCCGCCGTTCTGGTCCCTTGCCCGGCGCAAGGTGAACTTGCCATCCAATGCCAAGCGCACAGCCGCTCGCTCAATCAGGCTGCCGTAATCGTAACCAGCCAGCGTGGCCTGCCCCTTCTCCTGGAAGCCGGCGTCGCGCTCGCCCTTCGCGGTGCCGGATACGAAAACGAGGCCGCCGCCGACATGGTCTTTCAACCACGATCGAGCGGCGGCCTCGCAGCAGCCATCGAATATGCTTGCAGGCTCGTTGCCTAAAGGCGCAAGCTAAAAGCCCAGGCCAAAGCCCATACCGGTAATCGCCGAATACATAAAGTAGACGTTGATTACGTTGAGAAATACACCCGTGATGCAACCGTTACGCAGGTAGCGCTCGCACACGATGCGCGCCATGGCGGCGGAGTCATCATTGTTCTTTGCCTGGCGTCCCGCCGTAAAGTACGTCGCCACGCTCAGCAGCAGATTGAGCACCGGCAACGCCAGCAGCTCGTAGCTCTTGCCCCAGCGCGTCGCCTCGCCGGCGGCATTAAACTTCGTTGCCACCTCGGGACCAATGTTGGGGATAACACACGCTGCGACCACCAGCGGAATCACCGCAAGTACGAGCAGCGCAATACCCATGTAGCCAGCTTTTTTGCCATATTTAAACATATGCGTCGTCCTTACACGTTAAAGCGGAAGTGCACGACGTCGCCATCGGCCATGACATAGTCCTTGCCCTCAATACGCAGCTTGCCGGCAGCCTTGGCGCCCTGCTCGCCACCGAGCTCGATGTAGTCGTCGTAGCCAATGACCTCGGCCTTAATAAAGCCGCGCTCAAAGTCGGTGTGGATGACACCGGCGGCCTGCGGGGCGGTCGCGCCCTGACGCACCGTCCAGGCCTTGACCTCCATCTCGCCAGCCGTAAAGAACGACTGCAGGCCGAGCAGCTTGTAGGCGGCCTGAGCGAGCACGTCCAGGCCGGGCTGCTCCAGGCCCAGGCTCTCCAGGTAGTCGGCGGCGTCCTCGGGATCGAGCTCGGAAAGCTCGGCCTCGATCTTGGCGCAGATCGGCAGCGGCTTGACGCCGTCGATGGGCGCCAGGTCCTCGTTGAGCATGTCCTCGTCTACGTTGGCCACATACAGGATGGGCTTCATGGTGAGCAGGAACAGGCCCTTGGCGGCGGCACGCTCCTCGTCGGTCATCTCCATGGATGCGGCGCGCTTGCCCTCGTTGAGCCAGGCAAGCAGGCGCTTGGCCACCTCGAACTTGGGCATGAGCTCCTTGTCGCGCTTGGCCTCCTTCTCGAGCTTGGGCAGTTGCTTCTCGAGCGTGCCCATGTCGGCCAGGATAAGCTCGGTCATGATGGTGTCGGCATCGCCGGCGGGATCGACGAACTCGCCCGTGCGGCCCACCTCGCGCATAACGTTGGGGTCCTTAAAGTAGCGCACGACCTCGCAGATGGCGTCAGTCTCGCGGATGTTTGCCAGGAACTGGTTGCCCAGACCCTCGCCCTCGTTAGCGCCCTTCACCAGACCTGCGATGTCGACGAACTCGACCGTAGCCGGCACAATGCGGCCGGGGTTGACGATGTCGGCGAGCTTTTGCAGGCGGCTATCGGGCACATCGACGATACCCACATTGGGGTCGATCGTGGCAAACGGGTAGTTGGCGGCAAGGCCGGTCTTTTTGGTAAGCGCGGTGAACAGCGTCGACTTGCCCACGTTGGGCAGGCCCACGATACCGATGGAAAGGGACACGACAGCTCCTTTTGGTACAGGTACTTCAAACTTCATAAGTATAGCGCCGCCGCAGCATCCGGGCGAATCCGGACACCGCGGCGGCGCAAATGAAGCAGAGATAGAGCTCGCTGACTAGTCCGCGAGCTTTTCCACCTGGTCGAGCATCTTGTCCAGCTTGGCCTTTGCCTCGGCCTTGACCTTCTCAGCTTCTTCGTGAGCCTTCGCCTTCTGGGCGGCCTTTTCCTCGGCTTCGGGATCGACGACGACCAGATTGGACGCGTCATGCTCAACCAACTTGAGCGCATGCTCGGGGCACACCTTGACGCAGGCACCGCAGCCCAAGCAATACGTCGACTCCAACGCAAAGCGGCCGCTTCCCACCAAATCGCAGGCGAACGTGGGGCATACATTGACGCACTCGCCGCACGACGTACACTTGTCAAAATCGCACTCCGGCGTGCTCACCTGCATGTTCTGGGCAAGCTCGGGGTGGTTTTGCAACGTTGAGAGCACCAGTTGGCGCCCGTGCGTGAGCGAACGGCGACGCTTGGTCGTCGTGGTGCCGCACATGGTGTCTGTCTCTTATACACATCTCCGAGCCCACGAGACGTAGAGG
>CABSYH010000225.1:0-3125 GCA_902481965.1 uncultured Collinsella sp. | reverse complement strand
GCGCGGTTGTGCCGTCGCGAACAAAACTATGCCGGATTACGGGGCTAAAGTCGGGACCCTCATCCATACCTTCATTTTTTGGAAAACGGCAGGCTATCTACCTGCGGTTTTGTTTTTGCGGTTTTCTATATGGTCGGAGGTTCGCTATCCAGCCCCGTAATCCGGCATAGTTTTGTTCGCGACGGCACAACCGCGCGTTTAAGCGCGGGGCCGGTGGGGCAAAATTGCCCCACCGGCCCCTATTCCAGTTCTATCCCAGCGTTACTCCGGCTTGGTTTCTACCGTGGGAGTCTTGTCCGCCGCGACTGGAGTGCGGGCAGTGTCCATAGTCAGGCAGTGTTTAGGACAGCTCTCGATGCACTCGCCGCACACCACGCAAGCGTACGGGTCGATCGACCAGGTACCGCCCTTGCGATCGACCGCAAGCGCGCCCGCCGGGCAACGGCGCGCGCACATGCCGCAGCAGATGCACACGTCCATGTCGTTGACGATATGTCCGCGCAGGCGCGCAGGCGCCGCGAGCTTCTCCTGCGGATAGCACACCGTTACTGGCCGCTTGACCATAGAACCCAAGGCCGTCTTGGCAAATGTCAGCAAACTCATGCCGCGCCTACCTTTCCGTGCAGCTAATGCAGGGGTCGATGGTCAGGATAATCATGGGCACATTGGCAATGAGCACGCCCTGCAGCGCATGCGTCAGACCCGCCAGATTTTGCGACGTCGGCGTGCGCACGCGGAAACGGTCCAGATTTTTGGTGCCGTTGCCGCGCACATAGTAATACGCCTCGCCGCGCGGTTGCTCAATCACAACCTCGCCGCGCGCGCCGTCGGCCGGCGTGAGCTTGGTGCGCCCGCCGATCCCGTCGTGCGGAATCTTGCCCACAAGCTCCTTAATGATGTCCATGGCCTGCGTGACCTCGGCACAGCGCACCTGGCAGCGGGCATAGCAGTCGCCATCGCTAGCAACGATAGGCTCAAACGCGGCCAGATCAGCATAGGCGCCGTCGCCAAACATGCGCACGTCGTAATCCACGCCCGAGGCGCGACCGAACGGGCCGACCATCGACAGATCCAGCGCGTCCTTCTTGCTGATCACGCCCACGCCGTGCAGGCGCTCGCCGCAGCTATTGTCGTCCAAAAACGTATGCACCAAGGCCTCGTAGTCAGGACGCATGGCATCGAGCGTCTGGACAATGCCCGCCAGTTCGGAGTCCTCAATGTCGTGTTTAAGACCGCCGATCTCGTTAATCGAAAGGATCACGCGGCCGCCGCAGGTGCTCTCAAAGATCTTAAGAATCTGCTCGCGTAGGGTCCACGAACGATAGAACAGTGCCTCGAAACCAAAGGCATCGGCGAGCAGGCCCAGCCACAGCAGATGCGAGTGAATGCGCGAAAGCTCGTGCAGAATGGTGCGGATATACTGCACGCGGCCGGGCACCTCGATGTCGAGCATGCGCTCGCAGGCGCTGGCATAGCCGCAGCTGTGGCCCACGGCGCAGATGCCGCAGATGCGCTCGGCGATGTAGCCAAACTGATGCATATCGCGCTTTTCGGTGAGTTTCTCGAGTCCGCGATGCACAAAGCCGATCTGCGGAATTGCCTCGATGACGCGGTCGTCCTCGATCACCAGGTCCAGATGAAGCGGCTCGGGCAGCACCGGGTGCTGCGGGCCAAACGGAATTACGGAGCGATGAGCCATGGACCTTACGCCTCCTTCTTCTGCTTGTCGCGGGCGGCCTTGGCGGCAAGCGCCGCGCGGACCTTGGCCGCTTTCTCGGGATCCATGGCGGCGAGCTTTGCCTCCATCTCGGCAGCCTTGAGCGCGGCCTTCGCAGCAGTTTCATCGTGCTGAGCATCGGAGCCGGCAACCGCAGCGGGCTGGGCGGCAGCAGCGCTCGCAGCATCGCCGGCACCCGCGGCGCCCTCCCCCGCAGCGGCCGCGGCAGCGACGGCCTTCTCGGCCGCGGCCTTGCGCGCCTTGGCCTCGGCAGCGGCACGGACCTTCATGGCTTTCTCGCGCGCGGCCTTCACCTCGGGCGTGATAACGCTCATGGGCTCGGCAGTCGAGACCTGGTAGAAAAAGCCCTTAAAGTCAATCTGCATATCGGTGATGGCAAGACCAAACAGGTCGTGCGCTTCGTTTTCAAACGGGAATACTGCCGGATAGTACGAGCTGATGGACGGAATCTCCTGGTACTGATTAATTCCCTCAACCACCAGGTTCTCGATCGCATAGCTGCCGTCCTGCGCAATCTGCTCCTGAGCAACACGAACGTTGATAAACGTATAGACCAGGCGATACGTGCCGTCGTCCACACAGCGCTCGGCATGCATCTGCACAAAGCGCGCGCCGACGCCCTTGAGCGCCTGGACATGCGACAGAAGCTCGTCGATCCCAACGGTGGTATAGATTGCCTTTTGCATTACTCGGCCTCCTTTGCAGCGACGGGCGCTGCGGGTTTCTCGGCAGGCGCGTCACCGGCACCGTCAGCCCCGGCCCCAGCTGCAGCCACGAACCCGTCCTCGCCCAACTCGACGCCGCCATCCCAGGTAGCGGCACCGCCCACGGTAAGCGGGTCACCGCCAGCGCGCATCACGGCCTCCTTCTGATCAAGGATGCCGCATGCCTCCACGATGGCATCGATCACGGTCTCGGGGCGAATGGCGCACCCGGGCGCGTACACATCCACGGGAATCGCGCGGTCCACGCCGCCGATCACGTTATAGGCATCGCGAAACACGCCGCCCGAGCACGCGCAGATACCGCATGCCACCACACACTTGGGCTCGAGCATCTGGTTGTAGATCTGGCGCACGACAGGCAGGTTCTGGGCATTGACCGACCCCGTCACCAAAAAGATATCCGCATGCTTGGGGTTGCCGGTGTTGACCACGCCAAAGCGCTCCGCATCGAACAGCGGCGTGAGCGAGGCCAGCACCTCGATATCACATCCGTTGCAGCTCGAACCGTCGTAATGAATAACCCACGGCGAGCGCGACATTTTATGATCCATGGATGCCGCCTCCTAAATAAATACGTCGACGAGGATGGGCATAAGGTTGAGCAGGCCAAACACCCTGTCTCTTATACACATCTCCGAGCCCACGAGACGTAGAGGAATCTC
>CABSYH010000224.1:0-3134 GCA_902481965.1 uncultured Collinsella sp. | reverse complement strand
TAATGCGATGCCTGCCGCCACTTGGGGTTGGCTCAAGATGAACCAGACCAAGCTCGAGCTCTCTGACGAGCTTGCCGCCGCTCCCGCCGAGACCATTGAGGTTGAGGGCTTGGAAGAGCAGTTTACTGGCGTGGCAGACGCCTTCGCCACCGCCATGGACGCAATGGCCGAGCGCTTCCCCGAGCGCCGCGCCTCCGCCCCCGGCGATGCCGCCGACCGCGCCCGCATCACGCCCGAGACCGAGCTCGACGTGCCCGCAACCTCCGTCTACCAGGCCGGCGCCATAAAGCTCGAGGAAGAGCTCTCCCCTGCTGAGGCCTTCGAAACCGGCATGGGTGAGGCTGCCTACGCCTACTTGGCCGAGCACGCTACCAAGCGCATCGCCATCGATGTGCCCGCATACAAGCACGCCACGGTTACCGTGCGCGTGAGCGGTGTCGATGCAGCCGCGGCCATCGCCGCCATCGACGTCGTCGCCCGTCCTCAGTCAACGCTCGATCTGCTTATTGCCCTGGACTCCCCCGTTACCGGCGAGGGTGTCGTGGGCTCTGTGCTACGCGTGTGCGCTTACGAGTACGCCACCGTCAACGTAACCTGCACGCAGACGCTCGATGACAGCTGGATCGCACTCGATGACACCGGTCTATTCCTAGACGAGGGCGCGCGCGTCAACGTGCAACACACCGTCCTGGGTGCCGGCGCCAGCGCCACCGGCCTTGCCGGCGACCTGCTGGGCGATACCGCCAAGGTCACCATCGATACTGACTACCTTGGCGCCCGCGAGCAGGTGCGCGACTTTAACTACGAGCTGCGCCACCGCGGTCGCAAGACCGAGTGCGAGATCGACGCCAACGGCGTGCTGACCGGCACGTCCAAGAAGGTCTACCGCGGCACCATCGACCTCGTGCACGGCTGCAAGGGTGCAACCGGCACCGAGCGCGAGACGGTGCTTTTGGCCAACAAGGGCGTCGACAACAAGACCGTTCCCGTCATTCTCTGCGACGAGGACGACGTCGCCGGCAACCACGGCGCCACCATCGGTCACGTCCGCGACGAGCAGCTGTTCTACCTCGCCTGCCGCGGCCTTGACCAAAACGCCGCCGAGGACCTGTTCATCCGCGCCAAGCTGGAGGACGCCGCGCTTTCCGCCACCGACGAGCGCACCCGCGCAGCCGTCGTCCGCCTGGGCAACAACCTGATCGACAACTTTGAAGAGGAGCTCGCATGATCGACACCGAGCACGTTAAATGCGACACCTGTACTGCCCCCGAGCCCATGGAGCTCGACGCCAGCGACGAGGCTTCGCGCGGCTGGCCCACTGTGGACATCGAGACCAACCCCTACAAGGCGCAGTTCCCGCTGTTTCAGCAGCACCCCGAGATCGCCTTCCTCGATAGTGCCGCCACCGCGCAGCGCCCTGCCTGCGTGCTCGACGCCGAGCGCGACTTCTACCAGCGTATGAACGCCAACCCCCTGCGCGGCCTGTACTCGCTGTCCGTCGAGGCCACCGAGGCCATCGCGAAGGTCCGCCAGCAGATCGCCGACCTCATCGGCGCCTCACAGGCCAACGAGGTCGTCTTCACCCGTAACACGAGCGAGTCGCTCAACCTGGTCGCCAAGAGCTTTGCACCCACGGTGCTCGAGCCCGGTGATGAGGTCGTCATCACCATCATGGAGCACCACTCCAACCTGATTCCGTGGCAGCAGGTCTGCCGCGAGACCGGCGCCAAGCTCGTCTACCTCTATCCCACCAAGACCGGCCAGCTCACCACCGAGGAGGTTCTGGCCAAGGTGGGTCCCAAGACCAAGATTCTGGCCGTGGGTCAGGTTTCTAACGTGCTGGGCGTCGAGAACCCGGTCAAGAACCTCGGCAAGCTCGTCCACAAGTACGGCGGCTATCTGGTCGTCGACGGCGCGCAGTCGCTGCCGCACATGCCGGTCGATGTGGCCGACCTGGGAGCCGACTTCTTTGCCTTTAGCGCACACAAGGCCATGGGCCCCATGGGCATCGGCGTGCTGTGGGGCAAGATGGACCTGCTGAACGCCATGCCGCCCATGCTCACCGGTGGCGAGATGATCGACTCTGTCACCGAGCAGGACGCCGTCTGGGCGCCCGTCCCCGAGAAGTTCGAGGCCGGCACGCAGGACGCCGCCGGCATCTTCGCCACGGGCGCCGCCCTTGATTACCTGGTCAACACGGTGGGTTACGAGAACATCCAGGCCCGCGAGCAGGCACTCGTCCACTATCTGATGGGCGAACTCATGCAGCTCGACTTTGTCCAAATCATCGGTTCCATCTACTGGGACAACCACCACGGCGTTGTGAGCTTTAACGTCAAGGGAATTCACCCGCACGACGTCGCGAGCATCATGGACATGGACGGCGTCTGCATCCGCGCCGGCCACCACTGCGCGCAGCCGCTGCTCACCTGGCTGGGCGTCGAGAACCTTGCCTGCTGCCGCGCCAGCGTGGCCTTCTACAACGACAAGGCCGACATCGACAAGTTCATCGCCGGCCTGCATCACGTTTGGAGCACGTTCAATGGGTAATCTGTACACCTCCACCACGTTTATGGAGCACAACTCGCACCCCGACTATAAGTACGAGATGGATGCTCCCACGCACGAGCACGACGGTATCAACCCCAGCTGCGGAGACGAGCTCACCTTGCAGCTGCGTGTCGAGAACGATGTAATCGAGGAAGCCTCGTTTACCGGGCACGGCTGCGCCATAAGCCAGGCCAGCGCCGACATCATGGCCGACCTCATCACCGGCGAGACCGTCGAGGAGGCGCGTCGCTTGGCGGGACTCTTCCTCGCCATGATCCGCGGCGAGAAGCTCTCCGAGGACGACCTGGAAGACCTGGACGAAGCCGCCCAGCTCCAGGACATCTCGCACATGCCCGCCCGCGTCAAGTGCGCCGAGCTCGCCTGGCGCACCCTCGACGGCATGCTCGAGGGGCAAACAAACCAGTAGTTTATGCCCCGAATCCAAGGTTTTTGATTGCCGAGCCGCCCGATACGGGCGGCTCTGTTTTTACCTAATGAGCGCGAACGCACAAAGTCCGCGCGTCCGGCGCCCCGTCTGACATTTGCCCTGTCTCTTATACACATCTGACGCTGCCGACGAATAG
>CABSYH010000223.1:0-3148 GCA_902481965.1 uncultured Collinsella sp. | reverse complement strand
GTATAAGAGACAGGGGTATCATGAGCACGTTATCAATGTATGTACGATGCGCCATGGGCGCGGGGAATAGTTGGGAAGCAGGTTAGCGTGGAAGGCATGGCTCAGCAGACAAGGAATGGTCATTCGGCGAGCGCGGCAGAAGTTGCGGCGCTCGCTGGCGTGAGCCGCCAGACTGTGTCTCGCGTGGTCAACGGTATGCCCAACGTGACGGAAAAGACGCGCAAGCGTGTGCTGGCCGCCATGGAAGAGCTGGGCTTTCGTCCCAATTTTGCTGGAGCGGCGTTGCGCGGCGGTTCGTATCGTTCTATTGGCCTGTGCATGTACAACATCACACGTGTCGGTAACCTGGCGACGCTCGAGGGTATCATGCAAGCGGCGCGCGAGCACGATTTTGCCGTCACTATGATCGAGATGGGCGGCGACAAGCCCTATACACTTGCCGATGCCTCGCGCCGCATGGTCGAGCGACCCGTCGACGGCATGATTCTCAACATGAACCGCATGGCTCCCGATTTTGAGGAGTTTGTTCCCCAGCCGGGAGTGCGAACGGTCATCCTGTCCATGTATGCGCATCCGCGCTGCACGACGATCGACTCCGACCAGTATGGTTCGTGCGAGCTGTTGACCAATTATCTGCTGGAACATGGTCACTCGAATATGCGGTTTGTGGCGGGTCCGGAAAACTCGATTTCCTCGCGTTTTCGTGAGGCCGGTTGGCGCGATACGCTGGGTCGTGCTCATGTCGATGTCGCTCCGATGCTGCGTGGCGATTGGAGTGCGGACAGTGGGTACGCCATGGGCGAGCGGATTGCGGCCGAGGTGCTTGCCGGCGGGTCGCAGGCGCCGACTGCCGTGCTTGCGGCAAATGACCAGATGGCGCTGGGCGTTATCGCCGCGCTCGAGAACGCGGGCCTGTCCGTGCCCGACGACGTGAGCGTGGTTGGTATCGACGACGCACTCGAGGGACTTGTTCCTCACAATCGGCTGACGACGCTGCGATTTGATTTGCGCGGTGTCGGTAAGCTTGCGTTTGAGGCGGCGATTGGAGAGAGCTCGTCTATCGAGGCGATTCATGTGCCGAGTACGCTGGTCGAACGCTCGACTGTTAGGGACATACGGGGTTAGGTCCTACTCCGTTTGTCTCGATTTGTAACAGGTAGACGGTCAAAAGCGGGCTACGTGTTACAGATTTAGCTTCTTCGGAAAGAGCAATCCTGTTCGTCTCAATCTGTAACAGCTAGGACCAAAAAACTCGGCTAGATGTTACAGATCGAGACAAACGGCTCCCGACCAGCCCAAAAACAAAAAGACCGGGGGCGGCGCGCCGTGTGACGTGCCGCCCCCGGCTGAGAAATGGGGACAGGTTGTGTGAGCGGGCAACCCCGCCAGCCACTAGTCCAGACGACGGGTCTGCGCCACGTGCTTGTACCAGTAGGCGCTTGCCTTGGGCGTGCGCTTCTGGGTTTCAAAGTCAACGTAAAAGAAGCCGTAACGCTTGTTGTAGCCATTGGTCCAGGAGAACTGATCCTGCAGGCTCCACAGGAAGTAGCCGCCCACGTTGACGCCCACCTCCATGGCCTTGAGCAGCCAACGCAGGTGCTGCTCGATGTAGTCGATGCGCGGCTGGTCGTCCACAAAACCGTTCTTGTAGGGGTCCTTGTAGCCCATGCCGTTCTCGGTGATGAAGATCTGCTTGTAGTTGGGGTAGCGCTGCTTAATGTAGACGAGCAGATCGAACAGACCCTCGGGATAGATGATCCAGTCCCAGTCGGTGGTGGGGATGCCGGGCTTGTTCACATGCTCGCCAATGCCCTTGACGCGCCAGCGACCGGTGCCCTTCTCGCCCGTACCGTTGTGGTGCAGGTCGTTCTCGCCATCGTAAGCCTTCAAGAAACGGCACTGGTAGTTGTTAACGCCCAGGTAATCGTTGCAGAGCGCGGCCTCGCGCATAATCTCGAGGTCCTCGTCTGGGATCTCGATGGTGCCGCCCGAGACGGCAGCCAGGCGGTTAGCGCACTCGAGGGTGTCGGGCGCGTAGTCGCCGCGGAAGGTGGCGTCGAGCAAGAACTGGTTTTGCAGCACGTGCTCGTTGTTGGCGGCTTTGATGTCGGCGGGGTCGTTCTCGTTGAGCGGGTACTTGAACTCCAGCGACTGAATGACGCCAATCTTGCCTTTAAAACCGCCGTTGTGGAAGGCCAGTACTGCCTTGGCGTGGGCGAGCATCATGTTGTGCTCGCACTGGAAGGCCTCGGCAAGATGCGCCTTGACGCCACCGGGGAAGGTGCCCTCGATGTAGGTGTTGGAGGCGTCGGCCCAAATCTCGTTAAAGGTGAACCAGTAGGTTACCTGGTCGGCGTACTCCTTAAAGCAGAAGGTGGCAAAGTCCACAAAGGCGTCGATAGTCTCGCGGTTGAGGAAGTCGCCCTTCTCAAAGAGGGGAAGCGGCGTGTCAAAGTGATGCAGCGTGACGAACGGCTCAACGTGGTGCTTGTGGCACTCGGCGAAGAGATCGTGGTAGAACTGGACGCCCTCGGGGTTGATTTCGCCGGTGCCGTTGGGGAAGATGCGGCTCCAGGCGATGGAGAGGCGAATGCCGTTGATGCCGAACTCCTCGCACAGCTCCAGGTCGACGGGGTACTGGTTGTAGAAGTCCGAAGCGGGATCGGGGGAGAAGCGCCCCTGGGCCTCCAGAAAGTCGTCCCAGGCAACCTTGCCCTTACCGTGAGTGCGGGTCTCGCCCTCTACCTGGTAGGCAGCGGTGGCGCCGCCAAAGACAAAGTCCTCGGGAAACTGCGCGGGCGGGTTGGTGACGCTAGCAGGATTAACGGACATGATGATCCAATCGTCTAAATCGAAGGGCCAGCCGGTCTTGGATGGTCGGCTGGCCCTGGGCGTTACTTACTTCGAAAGTTGCTCACTCACGAAGGCGAGAGACTTGTCGCCGTTCTGGGAGAGCTCGATGTACTGCTTGCCACGGCAGGCGACGCACTTGTTGCCCACGCGCTCACAGTCCTTCTGCAGGTCGGCCAGGTAGCTTGCGGCCTGCGGGGCCAGGACGACCAGGTCAAAGTCGGGGAGCATGTCCACGTGGTTGCCATAGGCCTCGGCAGCGGTCTCGAGGTTAATGCCGCGCTCCTTGGCGGCCTTG
>CABSYH010000222.1:0-3177 GCA_902481965.1 uncultured Collinsella sp. | reverse complement strand
GGCGATGACGCCGCCCTCAGCGCCCTCGGCACCATCCGCAAGACCGGTGCGCCCGTCAAGATCGAGCCACGCAAGATCGTTGGCGCACCCGCGCAGCTTGCGCCGCAGCCAGAGGGCGTCACGATAGAGCGCAAGCATCGATGTCGGGTCCACTTCTTCCCTATCGGCAGCATAATCGGAAAACCATGCAGGCTGCGGCAGATGGGGCGCCGCATCGGCGTCTGCCGGCGAAAACCCAAACGATCCGCCATGCGCGGGATCGTCCGCCGCCACCCACGGCAGGGGCACACGACAGCCGTCGCGCCCCTTCTCACGCTTCGGTCCGTGCGTATTGGTCGCAGTAGGGTCTTCGAGTGCAGCCCACGGGATATCAGCCACCTCAAAAAGGCCGAGCTCCTCACCCTGATACACGTATGCCGAGCCCGGAAGCGCCAGCTCAAGCAAAAGGGCCGCCCGCGCGCGGCGCTCGCCGAGTTCACGGTCCTCGTCATAAGACGACCCGTCGCGCAAGAGCCAGTCGAGCGCAATCTGGTGGTAGCGCGTCGCCTTGATTTGCGGCAGGGCATAGCGTGTCGCCACGCGCGGCACGTCGTGGTTGGAGAGTACCCAGGTCGAGGCGGAATCGGATTCGACGGCTGCCTTCAAGCCCTTCTCGATTGCAGTGTGCATGTCATCATAGGTCCAAGTGGCCTTGGCAAACTCAAAGTTGAATGTCTGGCCAAGCTCGCTGGGACGCGCGTAGAGATACTGGCGCTCGGGCAGCACCCACGCCTCGGCAACGGCACTGCGCGGCGGATTATAGCGGTCGAACACGCGGCGCCACTCGCGATAGATCTCGTGGACCTCATTGCGGTCCCACAGCGGATGGGTGCCGTCGTCAACCATGTCATCGCCCTCGGCGAGATGCCACCGGTCGAGGTCATCGCGGTCGAGATCCTTGGCGAGACCCTGCGCCACATCAATGCGAAAGCCGTCGACGCCTCGATCGCTCCAAAACGCCAGGACGTCGCAAAAGAGCGCGTGAACCTCAGGGCATGACCAGTCAAAGTCCGGCTGCTCGGGCGTAAACATGTGCAGATACCACTGACCGTCCGCAACACGCGTCCATGCGGGGCCGCCAAAGTTGGCATTCCAATTGGTGGGAGGCAGCTCGCCATGCTCGCCGCGACCATCGCGGAAGATATAACGGGCGCGTTCGGGCGATCCGGGGCCGGCGGCAAGAGCGGCTTTGAACCAGGGGTGCTGGTTGGATGAATGGTTGGGCACGATGTCGACGATGACCTTGATGCCGCGCGCGTGAGCCGCAGCGATCATGTCATCGAAGTCGTCAAGCGAGCCGAGACGTGGGTCGACATCGCAGTAGTCCGCCACATCATAGCCGCCATCGACAAGAGGCGAAGGGTAAAACGGGCTCAGCCAGATGGCCTCGATACCCAGTCGCTCAAGATAGTCCATCTGCTGGGTAATGCCCGCGATATCGCCCAGACCCGAACCAGTCGAATCCTTAAACGAGCGCGGGTAGATCTGATAGATCGCGGCATCGGACATCCATGAGCGCGAAGAAGACTTTTCTGTAGCCATGGGGCGTATCTCCCTTGCAACGAGGTTATGCGAGATGCCCACGATGATACGCCCAAAGCGGACATTCGCGACAAACAACGCCACAGCCACGCCCCAAAACGATCGCTCCCTCGCGGGTTCGAGTCCAGGCGACGGGTACGAAAAAGCCCGGCTACCGTAGTAGTCGGGCTGTTACGTTTGGAGCGGACAACGGGGCTCGAACCCGCGACCCCAACCTTGGCAAGGTTGTGCTCTACCAACTGAGCCATGTCCGCTTGCGGGTTATTAATTTACGCGAGTTGTCCAAAAGACGCAAGTACTTTTTTCAAAAAACTTGTCTGCCGCATGTTCTTAATAGCCAAACGCGCTAAAGCGATTGGCTAGGCACACGATTCCAGCGCTCCGCTAAACAGCTTCACCATCTGCACGCGCGTGCCGGCGCCGTCCGTACGACGAGCAACCTCCACGTTATCGACGAGCATACGCATAAGCTTGATACCACGGCCGCGTTCCTCAGATGCAACCGGCTCGCTCGTTTCATCGATAGAATAGCCGGCACCTCGATCAAGCACCTCAACCACAACGCGATCGCCATAGGCCTGAACCGTCAGGACGCACCCGATACCGCCCGCATGGTCATAGGCATTACCCAGCGCCTCCCCCGACGCCAATGCGACATCGTAGCGCTCGTCACGGCGCAACGGAAGCGATTCAAGGAGTTCGGCGATGCGATGTCGGTAGTATGGAAGATTCTCGATACCCTGACGGACCTCGACGCTCTTACTCCAGCGAGGCAGCTCCCCCACCGGAATGGCGGGAATAGACTCCCGTGCCGGCCCCGCGACATGAAGGATATCGACAAGACGAGCAATCTCCAAAAAGCGAACAACTTCACCTGATGCATTGACGAGCGAAAGCAGGCCTTCTCGCCTCATGAGCTCACGAGCGCGCGTAAGCAGGAATGCCAAGCCCGTCGAATCGATAAAGCTAACAGCCTGACAGTTGATGACAACACGACGCACGCCGCGGCCAATCAAAGCATCCAACCGCCGACGCAGCGCAGGCACCGTGGCGATGTCGATATCGCCTGGTGGCGTCAAAACCGCTATGTCATTCCACTCATTCATACGACCATGGTTCCCCAAAAAAGCCCACTCGATGCATTCGTTTCCCCAACCGTGCGGATTCAGCCCGTTCAGCGCCGTCTATGAACGACCCCGTAAAAACTCAAGGGACACCAATGCAATGTCATCGTCCAGCGCCGATTCGGTAAATCGGTCAAGCTCGCCCAAGACCTTGCCGCAAATGCCCGACACGCCCTCCCCCGAAACAGAAAGCAGAAGATCGCGCAAGCGCTGCTCGCCAAAGAACGCTCCGGTGCGGTCGCGGGCCTCAATCGTTCCATCCGTATACATGAAGAGCATGTCGCCGGGGGCGAACGTAAACACGCCTGTCTCGTACACCATACTCTCAAAGGCACCGATTACACCCGATTGGCATCCAAGTAGCTCGACCTCTCCCCCACGAGCCTCGCCGCCACCCAGTGGCATCGACTCTGGCCTGATGACCATGGTCGGAGGATGGCCCGCCGAACAATACGTTGAGCGTCCGGCTTTC
>CABSYH010000221.1:0-3184 GCA_902481965.1 uncultured Collinsella sp. | reverse complement strand
TCTATTCGTCGGCAGCGTCAGATGTGTATAAGAGACAGGTCATGCCACCCATGCCGGCGCCAAAGCCCTCGGTGAGGGTAAAGGCGGTCTGGGGGTCGAGCCCGACGGCAGGTGCGAGCGTGCAGGCAACGGCCTGTGCGCAGTTAAAGCCGCGGGCGTGGTATTCGGCAGCCTGAGCCTGGCAGGCGGCGGTGTCGAGCTGGGTGGTATCGATCTGCTTCATCGTTGTCTCCTTGGTCACGGTGTACCCGCCTATGGTACCCGTGACGGGGCATGTAATCATCGAGAGCTTCATGTATGCCTCATTTTTATCTATCGAGCAAATGCCCAAGGCTTGAGATAAATACCCCTAATCAATTTGTCCCATAACCTACCTTGGGGATGGGTTGAGAGGGGTGCAGGGTAGCGGTATCGTGAACCGAATAAAACGTAACCCAGGTAAGGGAGCTAGATATGAGCGAGCAGACTATCGGTACTACATGTGTTCAGGGCGGCTATCACCCGGGAGATGCGGAGCCGCGCCAGGTGCCCATCTACCAGTCCACCACGTGGAAGTACGACACGTCGGAGCACATGGGCAAGCTGTTTGACCTGGAGGAGTCTGGCTACTTCTACAGCCGTCTGCAGAACCCCACGTGCGATTTGGTTGCCGCCAAGATCTGCGAGATGGAGGGCGGCACCGCAGCGATGCTCACGAGTTCGGGCATGGCTGCGAACTTCCTCGCGATCTTTAACGTTGCCGGTGCCGGCGATCACGTGGTCGCAAGCTCTGCCATTTACGGCGGTACGTATAACCTGCTCGCCCACACCATGGGCCGCATGGGCGTGACCTGCACGTTCGTCGCCCCCGACTGCACCGATGAGGAGCTCGAGGCAGCCTTCCAGCCCAACACAAAGCTCGTCTTTGGCGAGACGATCGCAAACCCCGCCCTTGCCGTGCTCGATATTGAGCGCTTTGCCAAGGCCGCACATGACCACGGTGTGCCGTTGATGGTCGACAACACCTTCCCGACGCCCGTGATGTGCCGTCCCTTTGAGTGGGGCGCCGACATCGTTACGCACTCCACCACCAAGTACATGGATGGGCATGCTGCCTACCTGGGCGGCGTGATCGTCGACCACGGCCAGTTTGACTGGATGGCCCATGCGGACAAGTTCCCGGGTCTCACCACGCCTGACGAGAGCTACCATGGCGTGACCTATGCCGAGAAGTTCGGTCGCGAGGGCGCCTTCATTACCAAGGCCACCGCGCAGCTCATGCGCGATCTTGGCCCCATGCAGAACCCGCAGGCGGCGTTCTTCTTGAACAGCTCGCTCGAGAGCCTGCATGTGCGCATGCCGCGTCATTGCGAGAACGGCCTGGCCGTTGCCAAGTTCCTGCAGAGCCATCCCAAGGTGCGCTTCGTGAGCTATCCGGGCCTGGAGGGCGACAAGTACTATGACCTCGCTCAGAAGTACATGCCAAACGGTACCTGCGGCGTTGTGAGCTTTGGCTTTAATGGTGGTCGCGCGGCGGCCGAGACCTTTATGAAGAGCCTCAAGCTCGCCCAGATCGCCACGCACGTGGCCGACGCCCGCACTTGTTGCCTGCATCCCGCTAATGCCACACATCGTCAGATGAACGATGAGGAGCTCATCGCCTGTGGCATCTCCGCCGACATGGTACGCCTGTCGTGTGGCCTCGAGGACACGGCCGACTTGATTGCCGACCTTGAGCAGGCACTCGAGCAGTGCTAGGCTAGCGTTCGCATAAGGCGCCGATGCTGGCAGAAAGCTTCGGCGACCTTTCGTTCCGATTCCGTAGGCGGGACCCCAATCGCGGCTGTTTGCAGGCGATCGGGGCCCCGTTTTTTGCGTTAGGCCACTCGAAAGGATGGATATGGAGAAAACTGCAGAGCAGTTGCGCCGCGAGCACATTGCTCTAGAGGGTGACACCCATGGCAAGAACAAATGGGCGATTCTGTTTACCGTGCTCATCATGACGTTTATGGTGTGTCTGGATTCGACCGTCGTTACCGTGGCGCTGCCCGTGATGCAAAAGGAGCTGGGCGTGGGCCTCGATCGCATTCAGCTGGTAAGCTCGGTGTATCTGCTTGCGACATGCGTGGCTATGTTGCCGTTTGGCCGTCTGGGCGACGTGCGCGGCAAGGTGAATGTGTTCCAGCTGGGCGTCATCGTCTTTTCGGTCGGTTCGCTGCTGTGCGGCCTTTCGGCCTCGCTTGAGGTTCTTATCCTGGCACGCATTGTTCAGGGCATCGGTTGCGCGGCGGCCATGGCTAACAACATGGGTATCATCACCGAGTCGTTTCCGGCGCGCGAACGAGGCCGTGCCATGGGTATTCTCGCGACCTTTGTGGCCCTCGGCATGATGTGTGGCCCCGTGCTCGGCGGCATGCTGGTGGCAAGCTTTCCCTGGGAGAGCATCTTCCTCATCAACCTGCCCATTGGCGTGATCTCGTTTATCGTGGGACTCTACACGCTGCCGCATGTTAGGCCAGAGGCCGGCGAACGTCCCATGCCCCTTGCCGAGGCCGCTCGTCGCTGCTTTGCAAATTCGGCCTTCACCATCAACCTTGCCTGCATGCTCATCGTGTTCGTTGGCATTGGCGCATCCGAGTTTATTCTGCCGTTCTATTTTCAGGACGCCCACGGCTTTGGTTCTGACATTTCCGGATTGCTCTTTTTGGCGCTGCCAATGGTGAATGCCTTTATCGGCCCGCTTTCGGGAACGGTTTCGGACCGTGTTGGCTGCGAGGGTCCCACGGCGGTCGGCCTGGGCGTGTATGTGTGCGGTCTCTTTGCAGTAAGCACGCTCGACGAGCACTCTTCTATCCCTGTGATCGTGTGCTGCGTCGCATTTATGTCGTGCGGTACGTCGATTTTCCAGAGCCCCAACAACTCGCTGTACATGGGCTCGGCTCCGCGCGAGGCACTTGGCTTTGCGGGTAGTCTGGGTAGCCTGGCGCGTTATGCGGGTATGGCACTCGGCATTACGGTGGCGTCGAATATCCTGTATGGACAGATGAGCGTGGCGATGGGCGAGGCCGTGACCAGTTTTGTTGCAGGACGTCCGGATGTGTTCCTGTTTGGTTTCCGTTCGGTGTTCTATGTGTTGATGGCTGTGGCCGCTGTGGGCCTGTCTCTTATACACATCTCCGAGCCCACGAGACGTAGAGGAATCTCG
>CABSYH010000220.1:0-3187 GCA_902481965.1 uncultured Collinsella sp. | reverse complement strand
CTCGTAGGTGTCGTCGAGGGGCTTGAGCGGCAGCAGGGCGTTGGCCTGTGCGTCGCCACGGCGCTCGAGGGCGTGGGCGATGAGCCAGTCGGCGAGCTCGGGGTTCTTGGGCAGTGCCGGCCCGTGCAGGTACGTGCCGATGACGCCCTTGTAGATGAGACCCTCAAAGCCATCGTCGCCGTTGTTGCCGGTGCCCGTGACGACGGACGTTCCGAGCGGCGTGGCATCGGCGTCCAAAAGGGTGCGGCCGCCGTGGTTCTCAAATCCCACAAAGGGCTCGGGTGCCAGGTCGGTCTTGACGGCGACGTTGCCGATCAGGCGGTCGGAGCCGCGCACGGTTTCGGCGGCAATGACGCCCAGGCCCTCGATGCGATTCTCGCCCATATAGTACGAACGGCCGAGCAGCTGATAGCTGCCGCAGATGGCGAGCAGCGAACCGCCGTCCTCAACATAGGCCGCGACCTTGTCTTTTTGAGCGAACAGCTCGTGTGCCACGGCCAGCTGATCGCGGTCGGAGCCGCCGCCCATCATGACGATGTCGGCGTCGGTGAGATCGAGCGACTCGCCCATACGGACCTCGTCCACGCGCACGGGGATGCCACGCCAGGCGCAGCGGCGCTCGAGGGCAATGACGTTGCCGCCGTCGCCATAGAGGTTGAGGGCATCGGGATACAGGTAGACAATGCGCAGGGGGCGCGAAAGCTCGACCGGCGCAATATCGGTGGGGACAACGCTGCCATCGGCGCGCGTTACGGCGTGGGAGGCGATCGAGCTCGCATCGGTGCCCTTAAGTTCGTCGAGCTCCTTGACCAGCGGCGGGAAGGCCGTGTAGTTGGCGACGGCGTAGAAAGTATCGCCAGCCTCCTCGTCCGCCACGGCGCCGATCGCTTGCTCGATATTCGAGATGATGGCGGCATCGATGCCGGCGTACTTCAGACGTACCTGCATATCGTGTGCACGCGTGCCGCCGGCAAAGGCGACAAGCCCTGGGGTATCGGCGATGCGCTCGAAGTCGACGTCGTAGATCCACGAGACATCGTGGCCGTCGGCGTCGTTGTCGTTCAGGAAGAAGGCGCAGAGTCTGCCGCCTGCCGTTTTAATGGACTGAATCTGGCGATCGAAGCCCACAGGATTTTTGGCCAGGTTTGCCTCGACGGTGCGGCCGGCAATGTTCCAGCGGCCCATGCGTCCGCCGGCGGGGACGTAGGCATCGAGCGTGGGCTGTAGATGCGCCGCGTCCACGCCCAGCTCGCGCGCCGCAAAGAAGGCGGCGGCAACGTTGTAGACCATGTATAGGCCGTTGTAGCGCGTGGCGATGTGCGTTGCGGGTGCGTCGGTATCGGGTCCAAAGTTCAGGTCAAAGCCGTAGCCGTTGCAGGTGAGCTCAACGCCCGTCACACGACGGACCAGCGCGGGACGACTCCAGCCGCACGAAGGGCAATGATAGGCGCCGAGCTGGCCGTACTGTACATAGTCGTACTCCAGCGGCGCGTTGCACTGCGAGCAAAAACGCGAGTCGCTAATGCGATCGGACTCGGTGCCTGTGGCACCGTCGATGCCAAAGGCAATGCTCATATTGGGGACGCGTGCGGCGATCGAGGCGCACAGCGGATCGTCGGCGTTATAGATGAGCGTCGTTGCCGGCGAAAGCTCCAGCGCGTGGGCGATGACGTCCTGGGTGTGGTCGATCTCGCCGTAGCGGTCCAGCTGGTCGCGGAACAGGTTGAGCAGCACAAAGTACGTCGGCTTGAGCTTGGGCAGGACGCGCACCGTGTAGAGCTCGTCGCACTCAAAGACGCCTACGCGCTTGCTGCTGGCGGTTCGCTTAAGGTTGCCGCGGGCCTCGAGTAGGGCACCAACCACGCCCGGCTCCATGTTGTTTCCGGCACGGTTACATACCACGGTGGCACCGCTGGCGGCAACGGCGTCGGCAATGAGATTGGAGGTGGTGGTCTTGCCGTTGGTGCCGGTGATCACCACGCTGCGGTCGACAAGGCCCGCGAGGTCGCTTAACAGCTCGGGGTCGATTTTCATGGCGATGCGGCCGGGGAGTACGCCGCCCTGGCGCTTAAGGACAGAGCGCAGCCCCCAGCGGGCGATATCGCTCGAGGTGCAGGCGAGAGAAGAGCGGAAGTTCATGAAGCCGTTCCTAACGTGAATGACATGGTCGTGGCGTTTGCGTCGTTAAAAACCGTAACGGCGCGCAAATTCCTGGGCAAGCTGCGATACGTCTTCGCAAGCGCTGGCCCAGGGGGCAAAGTCGGGAGTATCCGAGATGATGCCGTCGGCCTCCCAAACTGCCTGATGCGAAAGGTCCCAGGGGTCGTGCGGTTCGGGCCGGCAGGGAAGGTACGGTGTCTGATACATGGGGTTCAGCAAAAAGAACGCGCCGCCTTCGCAGCGGTTGGCAAACTCGCGCAGCGCGCGTGTCGCCGGGCGCATCTTGTTCGTTTTGAACAGCAAGATCGTGCGGGCGAGCAGGTACCAGGGGGAGTCCTCGAGGACATCGGCCCCCATCTGCTCCTCGAGCTGGTGGGCCAGGGCAAAAAAGCCGTCCTCGTCTTCCAGACGAGCGAGGGCGAGTAGCACGGTGCCTGCAGCTCGGGTGGGATAGCCTTCCGCCTTAAGAACACGGCGAGAATAGTTGGCGGCAGCACGGTAGCGAGCGCTCGCCATGCACAGCTGCGAGATGGCCTCGAGCGTGTGGAGCCACCCGATAAGAGCCGGCTCGCTTACGGTGAGATCGGCTGCCGTCACGCCGTCCGTCAAAACCTTGTTGGCCCAGTAGTGCGGGGCTTCCATATCAAATCCGGGCACGCTCTGTTGTAGGTAATCGGCCGTGGTCGCTTCGAGCTTCAGCAGGTCGCCCAAACAGGCGTCGACGGGCGTGTCCGCCAAAATGATGGCGAGCAGCTGGGCATCGAGGACATACGCATCGATGCGGACGATCTTGAGCAGCTCATCGCGCATATCGTCGAACAGGCGGTTGCGCGTCTGCTCAAACTCCTCGTCGCTGCCCATGTCCTCGATGCGATGGAGTTCGTCAAGCAGGTGGCGGTGAACGCCGGCATAGGACAGCAGCGCCTGGGCATGCTCGGTCTGCGCATACTTATGAGGGTTGACGCTCACGTCGTTATGGACCTGTCTCTTATACACATCTCCGAGCCCACGAGACGTAGAGGAATCT
>CABSYH010000219.1:0-3191 GCA_902481965.1 uncultured Collinsella sp. | reverse complement strand
CCTGCCACGGCTCCGCTCCCGACCGCGGCGACAACGCCATCTACAAGATGGCCGACATCATCGCCGACGTCCGCGCTCTCAACAACAACGGCTGCGACGAGTCGACCGACATCAAGGGCCTCGTCAAGATGCTCGACCCCAAGTACAACCCCGAGCACTTCGAGGACGCCCGCTTCCTGGGCCGCGGCACCTGCACCGTCAGCCAGATCTTCTACACCAGCCCCAGCCGCTGCGCTGTCGCTGACTCCTGCGCCATCTCCATCGACCGTCGCATGACCGCCGGTGAGACCTGGGAGTCCTGCCTGGACGAGATCCGTAACCTGCCGGCCGCCAAGAAGTACGGCGACGACGTGAAGGTCTCCATGTACATGTACGACCGTCCGTCCTGGACCGGCGAGGTCTACGAGACCGAGGCTTACTTCCCCACGTGGATCAACAAGGAGACCGCTCCGCACGTCAAGGCCCTCGTCGACGCCCACAAGGCCATGTTTGGTGACGAGCGCATCGGCTGTGAGCCCAGCATGGACAAGCGCACCGGTCGCCCGCTGTGCGACAAGTGGACTTTCTCCACGAACTGCGTCTCCATCCAGGGCCGCTACGGTATCCCCTGCGTGGGCTTTGGCCCGGGTGCCGAGTCTCAGGCTCATGCTCCCAACGAGGTCACCTACAAGGACGACCTGGTCACCGCTGCCGCCATGTACGTGGCTGCCCTGAACCTCTACGATCCGAGCCAGGCCGATGGCGATGCCACCGTGTTCCGCGCCGGTCTGACCAACAACAAGATCGACTAGTCCCATTCCTCGATCTTGTTGAGCCGGGGGCAGTTTATGCCCCCGGCGCCTCCTGTTGACTTGGGGCCCGCGGTCGTTATCTCCCATGCTTCCTCGACGGTGGCGGGTCCTCGTCATAGCGCTCTGCATGTTCTAGCCACACGCGCATGCCGGAGCGCATCTACTCATTGCGATCGTTTCACCTTTAGAAAGGACATTTACATGGACGCCAAGTTTACCGAGCTCGTCGAGCAGCTGAACGGCCTCGATTTTAAGGGTATGTACGGCAGCGACTTCCTGCACACCTGGGATAAGACCACCGATGAGCTCAAGGCGCTCTACATCGTCGCCGACGCTCTGCGCGAGCTGCGCGAGAACAACGTTTCGTCCAAGATCTTCGATTCGGGCCTGGCCGTCTCGCTGTTCCGCGACAACTCCACCCGTACGCGCTTCTCCTTCTCTAAGGCCGCCAACCTGCTCGGCCTTGAGCTGCAGGACCTGGACGAGAAGAAGTCCCAGATCGCTCACGGCGAGACCGTCCGCGAGACCGCTACCATGATTTCCTTCATGGCCGACGTCATCGGCATCCGCGATGACATGTACATCGGCAAGGGCGACGCCTACATGGCTGAGGTCTCCGAGTCTGTCCAGCAGGCTTACGAGGATGGCGTTCTGGATCACCGTCCCACGCTCATCTCCCTGCAGTCCGACTCCGATCATCCCACGCAGTCCTCTGCCGACATGCTCTACCTTATCAACGAGTTTGGCGGCCTCGAGAACCTCAAGGGCAAGAAGGTTGCCGTCACCTGGGCCTATTCGCCCTCTTACGGCAAGCCGCTGTCCTGCCCGCAGTCGCTGATCAGCCTGCTGCCCCGCTTTGGCATGGACGTCACCCTGGCTCACCCCGAGGGCTACGACCTCATGCCCGAGGTCGTCGAGCGCGCCAAGGGCTATGCCGCCGAGTCCGGCACCACCTTTAAGCAGGTCAACACCATGGCCGAGGCCTTCGAGGGCGCCGACATCGTGATCCCCAAGAGTTGGGCTCCGTTTGCCGCCATGGAGAAGCGCACCAACCTGTACGCCGAGGGCGACGACGCCGGCATCGCTGCGCTCGAGAAGGAGCTGCTCGCCCAGAACGCCACCCATCAGGACTGGTGCTCCACGACTGAGCTCATGGAGAAGACTGCCAACGGCCAGGACACCATCTTTATGCACCCGCTGCCCGCCGACATCTCCGGTGTCTCCTGCGAGCACGGCGAGGTCAACGCCGACGTCTTCGACATGCACCGCGTGGGCATGTACAAGGAGGCCAGCTACAAGCCGTACGCCATCGCAGCCATGATGTTCCTGCAGAAGGTTGCCGATCCCGCCGCTACCCTCAAGGCCCTCGACGAGCGCAACACCGCCCGTTGGTTCCAGGCCTAAAGCTGGGCTGAGAAATGGCTAAGCGTATTGTTGTCGCCTTGGGCGGAAACGCCCTCGGCGCCAACCTTCCCGAGCAGATGGAGGCCGTCAAGACGACTTCTAAGGCCATCGTCGACCTGATCGAGGAAGGCAACGAGGTCGTCGTCGTGCATGGCAACGGCCCCCAGGTGGGCATGATCGCCAACGCGATGGCCGAGCTCACGCGTTCTAATCCTCAGAAGTACATTCCCTGCCCCTTGTCCGTTTGCGGCGCCATGAGCCAGGGCTACATTGGCTATGACCTGCAAAACGCCCTGCGCGAGGAAATGCTCGACCGCAATATCGACAAGGGTGTCGCCACCGTGCTCACCCAGGTCGAGGTTGCGGCAGGCGATCCGGCCTTTGCCGACCCGGTCAAGCCGATTGGTCCGTGGATGAGCGAGGCCGAGGCCAAGGAGCTGGAAGCCGACCGCGGCTATCAGTTCATCCACGACGAGAAGCAGGGCTTCCGTCGCGTGGTTGCCTCGCCCAAGCCCGTGAACATCGTCGAGCTCGACACCATTAAGTCGCTCGTCGAGTCCAACCACGTGGTGATTTCCTGCGGCGGTGGCGGTATTCCCGTCACCAAGGCCCAGGGCAACCACCTTAAGGGCGCTGCCGCCGTCATCGATAAGGACTTTGCGGCCGAGAAGCTCGCCGAGCAGCTCGACGCCGATGCCCTGATTATCCTGACGGCCGTGGAGAAGGTTGCCATTGGCTTTGGCACCGACCACGAGCAGTGGCTCGACACGCTGACTGCGGCTGACGTAAAGCGTCTGTCCGAGGCCAACGAGTTCGGTCGTGGCTCCATGCTGCCCAAGGTCCAGGCCGCCTCGACGTTTGCCGAGAGCAAGCCGGGCCGCACGGCGCTCATCACGCTGCTCGAGAAGGCGCGTGACGGTCTTGCCGGCAAGACCGGTACCACGTTTACCGGCGACGCTGAGTAGGCATATCTGCACCATTGAGGAGGGTGCCCTG
>CABSYH010000218.1:0-3212 GCA_902481965.1 uncultured Collinsella sp. | reverse complement strand
TACGGCGGGCTTTGCGCGCGAACTCGCTCGTCGCATGGCCGTGCTCGATGCCGGCGAGGACGGCTTTGTTCCCTACGGGTGCATCGTCTCCGAGGGAAAAGTGCCTGCCGTCGTGGGTGCCGGCGAGGTTCCCGTTTTTGCCATTATCGCACCCGAGCTGCTGGAGGGCATCGGCACTCCCTTGCGTGAGTTGCTCGGCAGCGTGTGCGCCGCGGCCTAGTACCTGCCAGGAAGGGACAGGTTAATTTTGGTAGGTAAAGCGTTTGACCTGCCAAAATAAACCTGTCCCTTTTTGGTCGGTCGCCGTTTGGGGGCGGATTGGCAACGCTCGCTGATTACGGTCTTGACCTGCGCTAGAATAGGGGCATCTGATTATCCGGGCGCATGGAGGTATGCGCCCGTATGTTGAGGAGGACTTTATGGCAACTGTTGCCGCACCTATCGACGCTACGTCGACCGCCGCTTGGAAGGCGCTCGAGGCCCATCAGGAGAAGCTCGAGGCTGAAGGTATCGACCTCAAGGCCTGGTTCGCTGCCGATGCGGAGCGCGTGAACAAGCTGAGCTTTGACGCCGGTGACCTGCACTTCGATCTGTCCAAGAACCTGGTGACTGATGAGACCGTCAAGCTGCTGTGCGATCTTGCCCGCGAGGTGAAGCTCGAGGAGCGCCGCGATGCCATGTTCTCCGGCGAGCACATTAACACCACCGAGGATCGCGCCGTCCTGCACACCGCGCTGCGCCGCCCGGCAAGCGAGAAGGGCCAGCTTATCGTCGACGGCCAGGATGTCGTCGCCGACGTGCACGAGGTCCTCGACCGCATGTATGCCTTCGCCGAGCGCGTGCGCTCCGGTGAGTGGAAGGGCGTTACCGGCAAGAAGATCGAGCACCTGGTGTCTATCGGCATCGGCGGCTCCGATCTGGGCCCGGTCATGGCTTACGAGGCCCTGCGTCCCTATGCCGATGCCGGTATCGACTGCCGCTATATCTCCAACATCGACCCCAACGATCAGGCAGAGAAGCTCAAGGGCCTCGATCCCGAGACCACGCTCGTGATTATCGTCTCCAAGACCTTCACCACGCTCGAGACCCTCACCAACGCTCGCGAGGTCAAGACCTGGATGCTCGAGCAGCTCAAGGCTCAGGGCGCCATCGACGGCTCCGATGAGCAGAACGCCGAGGCCGTGGCAAAGCACTTCGTCGCCGTTTCCACCGCACTCGAGAAGGTTGAGGCCTTCGGTATCGACCCTGCCAACGCCTTCGGTTTCTGGAACTGGGTTGGCGGCCGCTACTCCGTTGACTCCGCCGTGGGCCTGTCGCTGATCGTCGTGCTCGGCCCCGAGCGCTTCCAGCAGTTCCTCGAGGGCTTCCACGCCATCGACGAGTACTTCTGCAACACGCCGCTCGAGAACAACGCCGTCGCGCTGATGGGCCTGCTCAACGTCTGGTACGTCAACTTCTTCGGTTCCAAGAGCCACGCCGTGCTTCCGTACTGCCAGTACCTGCACCGTTTCCCGGCCTACCTGCAGCAGCTTACCATGGAGTCCAACGGCAAGCATGTCCGCTGGGACGGCAGCGCCGTGACCTCCGACACCGGTGAGATCTTCTGGGGCGAGCCCGGCACCAACGGTCAGCACGCCTTCTACCAGCTGCTGCATCAGGGCACCGTGGTGGTTCCGGCCGATTTCATCGCCTTCGCCAACACTGCCAACCCCGCAACCGACAGCGGCCAGGATGTCCACGAGCTGTTCCTGGGCAACTTCCTGGCCCAGACCAAGGCACTCGCCTTTGGTAAGACGGCCGACGAGGTCCGTGCCGAGGGCACGCCCGAGCAGATCGTCCCGGCCCGCTGCTTTGAGGGTAACCGTCCGACGACCTCGATCTTCGGCGACACGCTGACCCCGTTCGCACTCGGCGAGCTCATCGCACTGTACGAGCACATCACGTTTGTCGAGGGCACGGTCTGGGGCATCGACTCCTACGACCAGTGGGGCGTTGAGCTGGGCAAGCAGCTTGCCAGGCAGATTACCCCGGCCTTCCACGACGACGCCGCCAAGGCCGAGCAGGACGCTTCGACCCAGGCGCTTATCGAGTTCTACCGCGCTCACCGTAAGTAGTCGCTGCTGTTAACGCATCGCGCCTTATAGTCAGGGGCCCGTATCCTATCGGATGCGGGCCCCTTTGCTTTGCCGTGGTCCCGGGGCGCACGGCCTTTGTGGAACATCGCCGGGGCGCCGCGCGCTGCGAGAACCCTGCGCCTAGATCTTGGCCTCCGCATGGCCTCGCTGCGCCTCGGGCAGCTCCCCATAGAGCGGATGGTCTTCGAGCCTAAAGCGCTCGACCTGTTCGGGAGTGCGACCGCGCACAAAGAGCCACGAGCAATCGATCGGCGTCGCCATGAGTGTGCTGGGCAGCGCGTCGGCGCGGTCGGAAAACACCCGGGCACTCTCGGGATCCTGGAACGCCAGCACCAGATGCGTGTCGCAGTTGCCCATGATGGAGCGTGCGCGTGCCTCGCCATAGAGCGCATCGAGCTGGTTGGTCGACTGCAGCAGCAGCGTTGCCCAGATGTTGCGGCTTCGGATAATCGAGAGCACGTTGTCGATCTGGGGGATCTGCAGATTTGCGAAGTCATCGAGCATAAAGCGCACGGGAATGGGCAGGCTGCCGTCGGGCTGCCTATCGGCCTCACGAATGAGGCCCATAAACGCCTGCGAAATGAAGAGGCCGGTCAGCGGATCGAGATTGCGGTCAATATCGCTCACGGTTACAAACAGGGCGCAGGGGGTGTGTCCCATGGAAGCGAAGTCCACCTGATGACACTCACGATAGAGCTGTGCCGCACCGTCGAATCCCAGACACATGACCTTTTCGGCAAGGATGCCGACGATGCTCGCGTGCATGCGCTCGGCATTTTGCGTAATGGCGTAGCGCCGCCATAGCGAGAGGGCATAGCTTTGGGGGTCGGTCGTGATCAGGTCGTCAAACAATCGACCCGTGGCGCCGTCCTGCAGGTGCTCGATCAGCTTGATGACCGAGTTGATCGTCTGCTCGTCGGCGGGTAGCTGTTCGGTGACGTAGGCGATAAGACACGACAGCAGGTTTGCCGCCGCATGATCCCAAAAAGGCTGGTTGTTGTCCTCGATGGGGCAGATGGCCTTTGCCACCGAGAGGATGCTGTCTCTTATACACATCTGACGCTGCCGACGAATAGA
>CABSYH010000217.1:0-3215 GCA_902481965.1 uncultured Collinsella sp. | reverse complement strand
CGGATAACATTGCCCTCGGTCTGCTCAAGCGCTTGCACGAGATGGGGAAGAGCATCCCAGGCGATATCTCGGTCGTAAGCTATGACAACTCGGCGGCCGACGTTCTCTTTGAGCCGGCGCTGACTGCGATTGAGCAGGATCCCGGTGTCCTTGCGGAGCATGCTTTTGCCTGCATGTCCAAGCGTCTTGCCGGTAGGGGCGGTAAGCGTGCCGAAGAGGTCGTTCTGGAACCGGCGCTTATCGTGAAGGGCAGTGTGCTTGATCTTACCGAATATAGCTAAGCGCACTTGTTTGTTTGCATAGATTGCATGCGGAGTGTCCGCTATTTGCCGGCGGGGCCGGGATGCCTGCTTTGTTTTGAGAAGTGGGCTTCGCGAACTTCTCAAAACAAAGCAGGCATCCCGGCCCTCGTCCGTGAACTTTTCCGCTGGGCGAGCCATAGACGCCGCGTACCGATAGGGTAAGGCAGCGGCTTGAAATTGGTGCTATATTCAGCTTGAGTTGTTTAATGCTAGTACGGGAGGCTGATATGGGGCTGTTCAAGAAGAAAAACCCGCAGGATGCCTTTGATCCCGATGTGTTTACCATCACGGATACGATTTTGGACCCGCCGCGGTTTACGTTTTTGCCGGCTATCTACCAGGATGCCACGCGCCGCAAGTGGGCCGTGCATCAGCGCGGCGGCGAGCCGAAGATTTTTGACTATGCGGACGTGTTGCAGTGCGAAGTGGCCGAGGCGGGCGATCCGGAGGCCGAGGAAGTGGCCTCAAAACAGGAATTTGCCCAGCGTATCCTGGTAAATCCTGCCAAGGCGGCGAAAATAAACGCTGCCAAGCGTAATATGTGTCTTGGTATGGGCGTTGTTGTGGCGGTTCAGACGGGAAAAGACGAGGTTTCCAAATTGGAGATTCCCGTTATGACCGACGAAGTCAAACGCGATTCAAGTCTATATAAGTCGTATCGGAATGTCGCCGAGAGGATCAAGGCCGAATTTGATGCCATGGGAGGGCTGGCCTAATTTTGGCGGCATACGTTTCTGAATGAGGAGTCTGTGCAATGGCAGGCGAATCTTATGCAATTCCCCCCAAAGATCGTGCTGTTGAGGGAATTCTTTGGTATATCCAGCACCACCAGCTTGCCGGCGGCGATCGACTGCCGGCCGAGCGTGTGCTGTGCGAAGAGATCGGCGTTTCGCGTACGGCGTTGCGCGCTGGTATCACGCGGCTCATCTCGTGTGGAACGCTCGAGAGCCGTCGCGGATCGGGTACGTATGTGTGTCCTCCCAAGCCGCTGAACATCTTCCAGGAAACGTATAACTTTTCCGATGCTGTGCGGACTGCCGGCCTGCACTCCTCTTCTCGTCTGGTTTCCACCGGGACCATCGAGGCGGATGAGGCGCTTGCCGACAAGCTTGGGGTGGCTGTAGGCGCTCCTTTACTCCGCATGCAGCGCATTCGACTTATTGAGGGCGAGCCGGCGTCAATCGAGACGGCTCACGTTAACCTGTCCCTGTGCCCATCGCTTATCGAGCACGATTTTGAGTGCGAGAGCCTTTACGATGTCTTGCTCAAAGAAGGTGGCGTGCGTGTTGAGCATGGACGTGAGCATATCTCCATCTCGCGTTTGAACGCCGAAGAGGCCGAGCTGCTCCAGCAAGAAGAGGGAACGCCGGTGTTCTATGAGAGCACGATCGAATTGGATAAGGACATGCGTTTTGTGGAGCATTGCAAATCGGTGATTTTGCCCACAAAGTTCCGCTTTGCCGATAACGGCGAAGAGAACGGCATGAGGAGCGTGGCAGGTGAACAATGGCTGAAACAGTAGATGCCACCCCGGTCTATATGCGCATTCGACGCCGCATCGAGGAGCGTATCGAGCGCGGTATATATCCCACGGGTTCCATGATTCCGTCCGAAAAAGACCTCGCCGAGGAATTTGGTACGACACGCTTGACCATCCGAAGCGCTGTCGATGAGGTGGTTCGGCGCGGGCAGATTCGCCGTGTTCGGGGAAAAGGTGCCTTTGTGGCGCAGAAAGTACCTGCTTTTTTTGAACGCACGGGCGGTTTCCGTGAATCGGTCCGTGCTTCGGGCGGCGAGCCGTCCGTCCGTATTCTCGCGCGTTCCAAGCGTTATGCGGGGCCATACTACGCCGACCTGTTTGGCATCGCCGAGGACGATTTGCTGTATTCGATTCGGCGTTTGAACTGCGTCAACGGCGACCCTGTATCGATTGAGATGGCGTTCATCCCGTGCCTGCTGTTTCCAACCATCGAAGATATTGACGTGTCGGTCTTCAGTTTGTACGAGACCTATGAGATGCTGGGCCGAAAGCCAGTTATGGCACAGGAAAAGCTCGATATCGAAGCGCTGGGCGCACGAGATGCCGGCCTGCTTGGACTGGAGCAGGGCGATCTTGCCTTGACGCTTGAGTGCGTGAGCTTCGATGCGAGCGGCCAGGCGATCGAGTACGTCAAGTCGTTTAACCGCGGTGATGCGGGTGGATATACCTATACGTACTAGCTGGTTTTTTTGCATAACGGGCTGAAAAGCTGACGGAATTTTGATCGTTGGGTCAGCTGTATATACAACCTTACAGGGCCCAAAATCGACCGTTCGCCGAAGGGGATAAATTAATCGACAGAGAGGTATCAAAAAGCCGTAACCTGTAACTGTGATTGGTATCAAATACTAATGATTTGTAACGAGGTGAGACGATGAAGATGCTCGATTACGTTCAGCTTGCCCATGTGCGTATGGGGGAGAACCTCGAGCGTTCGTCTGAGCTGGTAGCGCAGCTCGTTGATATTTTCCAGTCCGGTTCTTTTGACGCGCTGCGCATCGTTGCTTCGGGTTCGTCGCGTCATGCCGCCGATTGCGCCCGCGATTACCTGCAAGATGCCCTGCAAATGCAGGTGTCCGTTGTGACGCCCGAGGCCTTCGTTGATTTTGAACACACCTATCCGCAGCATGCGCTCAACATTGCCGTTTCGCAGAGTGGCTATTCGACCAATACGATTGCGGCGCTCGATTACATGCGCGCACACGATATGGCTGCAGTTGCGCTCACGGCAAACGTCGAGGCGCCCATCAAGGAGCACACTGACATCGTTCTTGACTACGGTGTGGGCGTCGAGTCGGTGGACTTTGTGACTCTGGGCGTCGAGGTGCTCGTTGAGTACCTGGTGCTCTTTGGTATCTGTCTCTTATACACAT
>CABSYH010000216.1:0-3256 GCA_902481965.1 uncultured Collinsella sp. | reverse complement strand
GTGTTGAAAAATGGGGCGGTTCCCCATATTATTAATGACGTCGACAAGCGGGGTGGTTCCCCGCGTACGTGCCATCTGAGTAACCGAGGGGAGGGCGCACATGGGAATGACTGGTGCATACGAGCGCAATCTCGATGCAAAAGGTCGTCTGTCCCTGCCTGCACCCCTTCGCGAGGAGCTTGGAGAGCACGTTCGCGTGTTCAAAGCCCTGGATGTCGATGCTCTGTACGTGTTCTCTGCCGAGGCCTTCGATAAGTGGGTCGAAGGACTCTTCGCGGGTCGTGAGGGCCACGAGGGTTTTAACCCGCGTGACATTAATGACCAGAAGCTCATGAGGGCGATCAACAAGCGCACCACGTCGATGGATGTGGACAGTGCCGGTCGTATCGGTCTTTCCGAGTCTCTCCGCAAGCAGGCGAACCTCGACCGCGAGGTCACGGTTGTGGGCAACTACGACCACCTTGAGGTTTGGGATCGCGCCGCGGCCGATGAGGACGATGACGATGAGGCCCTGCTGGACCTCTTCTTCTCGTAAGGGCAAGGCACGGGTAACGGATGGAGCGTGGGATCTTGACACAAGAATATCGGCATGAACCTGTCATGCTCGGCGAAGTGCTTGAGTCGCTGCGGCTAAAGAGCGGCTCCGTTGTCTGCGATTGCACCCTTGGCGGTGCCGGCCATTCGGTAAAGATGGCCGCGCAGGTGGGGGAGACGGGCCTTTTGCTCGGCGTCGATCAGGACGACATGGCCCTCGAGGCCGCTGGCGCCCGTCTGGACCGCGAGGTTCCCGGCGTTCCGCACCGGCTGCTGAAGGGCAACTTCGGCGACTTGGACGAGCTTCTTTGCTCGGCCGAGGTGCCCGGGGTCGATGGCTTCCTGTTCGATTTGGGCGTTTCGTCACCGCAACTCGATATCCCTGGCAGGGGCTTTTCGTATAACGAGGACGCCCCATTGGACATGCGGATGGATCCGGGTAATAACACCTTAAACGCAGCTGAGGTCATCAACACCTATAACGAACACGACCTCGCCCGGATTCTACGCGTCTACGGCGAAGAGAAGTTCGCCTCGCAGATCGCGCGCGAGATCGTGCGCCGCCGCGAGCAAGAACCGATCGAAACCACCGGCCAATTTGTCGAGATCATCAAGGCGGGTATCCCGGCTGCCGCTCGTCGGCATGGCGGACACCCGGCCAAGAAAAGTTTCCAGGCCATTCGCATCGAGGTCAATCACGAGCTCGATGTGCTCGAACGAGGGCTTGATGCCGCCACCAGGTGGCTCAACCCGGGCGGACGTATCTGCGTCATCTCGTATCACTCGCTCGAGGACCGTATCGTAAAGAACCACTTTAAGGAGATGAGCCAGGGGTGCACGTGTCCGCCGGAGATTCCGGTGTGCGTGTGCGGCAACGTGCCGATACTCAAGGTCATCACCCGCAAACCCCTGGTTGCCCAGCCTGATGAGGTTGAGCGCAACCCTCGGGCGAGATCAGCCAAAATCCGCGTGGCGCAGCGTCTGTAGACGCGACCGCGCGATATTGGACCTCCCGCTCGCACCATAAACGAAGCTTAAACACACTACCAACGTACTCGGGATGGGAGGCGGCATATCATGGGCTACAACACTTCAAGCGCAGCACTCGCCTATGATATGAACGCCATGCCCGCCTATCGTGAGACGCCGCAGGCCCCCGTTGCTCCCCGTGAGCAGCGCGCGCCGCGCTTTGATGTCTACACGGGCGCGGGCCGTCAGGCAAACCAGGCGGTAAGCCCGGTTTTCATGAGCGTTCTTAAAACGTTTTGCATCATTGCGGCTATCTTCATGACGATCGGCGTCGCCCGCGTGGCGCTCGCCGGCGTTACGGCCCAGGTGCTCAACAGCAACGCCGAGCTTACCAACACGCTCGAAAAGGCGACCGATGAGAGCTCCGACCTGGAGGTCATGCATTCGGTCTACGGCGCCGACACGCGCATTCGCGACCTTGCGGGCGCTTATGGCATGGTGGAGCCCAGCGAGAGCGTTACACTTGACTTTTCGCAGGATGCAGCCGCGGGCGCCAACGCGACCGCGACCGCTCAGTAGCAAGACGGTAGCTGAGTATGACAAATGACTATCGCCGCGGTTCCGATGGGGGCCGCGGTTCTGGACGTCCCTCGTCGCGGGGACGTTCTGGTTATCAAGGAACGGGTCGGCAATCTTACAACGCCGGGCGGTCCCGTGGCAACGACCCGGCGTCGCGACTTCGCGGCTCGGGCGGCCCTCAAGTGCATAACACCAGGTCGCGCAAGAGTTCGTCGACCGAATGGCTCACAGGCGCGCCTCTGCCTCGCCGCAAAGCCGTCATGGGCTTCATCGGGCTTGGCTTGGGCTTGGGCGTCTTTCGCCTTGCCGACTATCAAATTGTCGAAGCCGATAAACTGCGCGAGCGTGCCGATGCGCGCCGCCTGTTTGCGCAGACCCTCTATGCCAAACGCGGCACCATCTACGACCGCAACGGCAACGTGTTGGCGTCGTCGGTCGAATGTCGCAACATCGCCGTGAACCCGCAGCTTGTCGAGGATGTTGACAAGACGGTGTCGGCGCTGGTCAAGGCAACTGGAATCGATAAAAAGACCTGCCGCAAGCTCGTTGAGTCCGATGGAACCTGGGTGTATATCAAGCGCCAGGTGGACGAAGACGATGTTGCGGCGCTGGAGAAGAAGAACCTGCCCGGCGTGCTTTTTGAGCAGGCCATGAAGCGCGTATATCCATACGGCAATCTGGCATCGCAGGTGCTGGGTGTAGTGAATGTAGACAACGACGGCTTGACGGGTCTCGAAAAGCAATACAACAAGCTTCTGACCGGCACGAACGGTTCTCTCGTACGCGAGCGCGCGAGGGACGGCAGCTATATCGCGGGCGGTGCCTATAAAAAGGTGGCTGCGGTCGACGGCGTTGATATCGTGACGACGCTCGACGTCAATATCCAGCGTGCGGCCGAGGATGCCCTGGCAGAGGCAGTTGAGAAGACTAAGGCCAAGAACGGCTCGGCGCTGGTCACCGATCCTACGACAGGCGAGATTTTGGCAGCCTGCTCGTACCCGACCTACGACCAGACCGATCTGGAGAATGCCAAGACCGAGGATATGAATCTGCGCCTGGTCACCGACGCCTACGAGCCCGGCTCGGTCTTTAAGACGCTCGTGGCGGGCGCCGGCTTCGACTTGGGCGTCGTGCGATCGAGTACGTCGTTTGAGGTGCCGGCGAGCATCAAGGT
>CABSYH010000215.1:0-3263 GCA_902481965.1 uncultured Collinsella sp. | reverse complement strand
CTCTTGATGCGCAGGATACGGGCCAGGCCATCGGAGCAAGCACCAGTTAGCCACACGAGCGGACGGGCGATCTTTTGGAAAAACGACAACGGCCCCACAACCTGCTTGGACACGCCTTCGGCGTTGGCCAGGCCGATGCGCTTGGGGACGAGCTCGCCGATCACGATGGACACGAAGGCGACCGCGACGGTGATGATGACCGGCGCCAGGCCGCGCGCGATGGCGGAGAGCGGCGCGATGCCAAAGCTCATGAGCCACGTGGCAAGCGGGTCGGACAGGCTCGTCGAGGCGACGGCGGACGAGGCGAAGCCCACGAGCGTGATGGCGACCTGGATGGTGGCCAACAGCTGATCGGAGTCGGCGGCAAGCTGGACGGCGCGCTCGGCGCGCTTATCGCCCTCCTCGGCATCGTGCTCCAACACGGCGCGCTTAGCCGTGGTGAGAGCCATCTCGGACATGGAGAAGTAGCCGTTGATAAGCGTCAGGACGAGGGTAGTGATAAGGGAGATGGTTATGTCCATCGGGAGTTTCTCGAACCTCCAAGATTCGGGACGTCGGATTAAAACGTTGGTGGCGGATACGGCAATTGCACCGGCGCCCAAACAAGGACGCGGGCGCGCAGGCGTGGTCGCTAGATTACGAAGAGGATCACCGCCATGAACTGGAAGATACTGCCGGCGAGCACCCACAGGTGAAACACACTGTGCAGGTAGCGCACGTTTTTGGCGATGTAGAACGGCACGCCCACGGTATAGCACACGCCGCCGACGGCAAGCAGGGCAAGTGCCACGGGGTTGAGCAGCGCCACAAGTTCGGGCAGCTTAAAGACAACGAGCCAGCCCATCAGCAGGTAGACCAAGCCGCTTACCCAGTGCGGCTGACGCTCGCGCATAAAGCACTCGAGGGCGATGCCGATAATGGCGATGGCCCATACGGCAAAGAACAGCACAGCGCCGCCGTCGTTTGCGAGCGTGATGAGGCAAAACGGCGTATAGCTGCCCGCAATGAGCAGGTAGATGCAGCTGTGGTCGATGATGCGAAACACGCGCTTGGCGCCCGCGGGCTGAATCGCGTGGTAGAGCGTGGAAGCTAGGTATTCAAGAATAATGCTGACACCATAGACAATCGCCGCGGCCATGTGGGCCGGGCCTCCGCCGCGCAGGGCGGCGAATACGATCAGGAGCACCAGGCCCGCGATACCCAGCAGGCAGCCGACACCATGGGTGACGGAGTTCATGATCTCCTCGCCCACCGTGTAGTGTGGAACGGCCGCGGTCTTGGGTCGCGGCTTAGAACTGTCGCTCGAATCGGACATGCCGGTTACATCCTCCAACGTAAAGAGTTCTCAACACTATATCAAAGCGTCTGGGTACGTGCGAAATTTGCACTATACGTGACCCTTTGTTTACCCATTCTTTGCCTGTTGACGCATCAACGGCGAACGTCCATAATGCGCTTGCATTAAATGTTGATGTATTAACATCTTATAGGAGAATACCGCATGGCTCAAAACGCACGTTCCCATCGAAAGCTCAAGATAGCCGGCATCGTTGCACTGGTGGTTGTCGTTGCACTGGTGGTTGTCGTTGCGCTGCTCGGATTTGCCGGCAACTTTCTGTTTGACTTCGCGCTGAATCCCCGCGCGCCATACACCATGAAGATGATGCAGGATAGCAAGAACGACAAAGAAGGTGAGCAGCCGGATGCCGAGGATACCGAGGCGCGGGCATGGTTTAAAGAGAACCGCGAGAGCAGGAGCCTCACCGCGGACGACGGGACCGAGCTTGCCGCCTGGTATTTTGCTGCGTCGGAGAGCACGCACGACTACGCCGTCTGCCTGCATGGATATACCAACGAGCCCATCGGTATGGCCCGATACGTCAAGCGATTCCACGACCGCGGCATGAACGTACTCGCACCCGCCGCACGCGCCCACGAGCGCTCCGGCGGCGACTATATCGGCATGGGCTGGCCCGAGCGCCTCGACATCGTCGCATGGATCGAGCGAATTGTTCAGGCTGACCCCGAGGCGCGCATCCTGGTCTTTGGCGAGTCGATGGGTGCGGCAACCGTCATGAACGTCGCGGGGGAATCTCTGCCCGCAAACGTGAAATGCATTATCGAGGACTGCGGTTATACAAGTGTTTGGGACGAGTTTTCTCTGCAGCTCAAGGACGTGTTCGGCCTGCCCAGCTTTCCCTTGCTCGATGTAGCAAACTTGGTGTGCAACGTGCGCGCGGGCTACGACTTTCATAAGGCGAGCAGTGTGGAGCAACTCAAACACGCGACGGTTCCCATGCTGTTTATCCACGGCGACCAGGACACCTTTGTACCGTACAGCATGCTCGACCAAAACTACGACGCGTGCGCTAGCAAGGTCAAGCAAAAGCTCACCATCCATGGCGCCACCCACGCCAAGAGCGCGCAGGTCGACCCCGAACTCTACTGGGACACGGTCGACAACTTCCTCGACAAGAATTTTTAGGCAAAAAGCAGCGTCTGGGGTTTTGTTGCCAAAAAACGGTTTGTGGTCGGCGGGATTCGATTTTTCGCCGCACTTCCAAAAAGCCGCCCGTGAGCGCTGTGCTCACGGGCGGCTTTTGCTCAACTAACGCTACAAAGGCGCTTGTTTTGTCCAATAGCTAGGTACTACTTGACCTCGACGAGCTCGTACTTGCTCGTGCCCAAGCCGATCTTTTCGGCGTGCGCGATGCACGCGCGCCAGTCGGTGTCGGGATGCGTGATGCAGAAGGGATCCTTGGCCTGCTCGCCCTCCAGATGCTCATGGTTGTGCTCCATCTTGGCCGCGCTATCGGTGAGCTCGGTGTTGGGCAGCGGCTCGGATGCCATGACGGCATCGGCGCAGGCCTGGTCGATGGCGACCGGGTCGAAGCTCGCGAACATGCCGATGTCGTTGACGATAGGCGTGTCGTTTTCGGGATGGCAATCGCAGTTGGGGCTGATATCCATGGCAAGCGAGATATGGAAGCTCGGGCGGCCGTCGACGACAGCCTTCGTATACTCGGCGATCTTGCAGTTGAGCACGTCGGCCGCGGCCTCATAACCGGGCTTGATGCAGTCCTGGTTGCATGCCGCAATGCAGCGTCCGCAGCCCACGCAGCGATCGTGGTCGATGGCAGCCACGTGCACCGTGCGAGTAGCGCCGCTGGCAAGCTCGCGCTCGCGGGTGTCGTCGAACGAGATAGCGTCTGTCTCTTATACACATCTGACGCTGCAGACGAATAGAGAGGTGTAGATATATG
>CABSYH010000214.1:0-3315 GCA_902481965.1 uncultured Collinsella sp. | reverse complement strand
GCGGCTTTCCCAAGCACCGCACCTTGCCGTTCAAACCGTCGCTCGCGTACCAAAGTACGCGTCGCCCCTCTTTCACGGCAATCTGCGGCACTTGGAAAACCCGACCATGCTTGGGCGGGTGACAATTAGTGGTTGATTCAAAACCACGTTATTTAGATAAAGCGAGATGCCCGCAAGTCGCAGGCATCTCGCTTGTCGTATTTGCTATCATCAGTCAAGTTAACCTTAGGGTCGGTCGGCTTAGCTTTGTTCGCTACAAGTTCCGCACGCAAAGAAGAGCACTAAATGTGCTCTTCGTCTTGCGCAGGACTGTCCGCAGTAGCGAATAAAGCTAAGCCGACCGACCCCAGCTAAGATTAAAGGAGCTGATATGTGCGATTGCACAGATCATAAGGACGAGATCCCTGCCTACGACGCGCAGGCCATTGAGTCCCGGTGGATGAAGGCCTGGGAGGACTCCAACCTCTTTGCCGTCGACACCGACGACAGCAAGCCCAAGAAGTACGTGCTCGAGATGTTCCCGTATCCGTCGGGCGACCTGCACATGGGCCACGCGCGCAACTATACCATCGGCGATGCCATGGCCCGTCAGGCCCGCATGCGCGGCTACGACGTGCTGCACCCCATCGGCTTTGACGCCTTTGGCCTGCCCGCCGAGAACGCCGCCATCAAGCACAACACGCAGGCTGCCGCCTGGACGTATAAGAACATGGACCAGGCGCTCGCCACGATGAAGCGCATGGGCTTCTCCTACGATCTGGATCGCATGGTCAAGACCTGCAGCCCCGACTACTATCGCTGGGGCCAGTGGATCTTTGAGAAGATGTGGGAAAAGGGCCTGGTCTACCGTAAGAAGAACCCGGTCAACTGGTGCCCCACCTGCAAGACCGTTCTGGCCAACGAGCAGGTTACCGAGGGCAAGTGCTGGCGCTGTGGCACCGAGCCCGAGAAGCGCGACCTTGAGCAGTGGTACTTCAAGATCACCGAGTACTCTCAGGAGCTGCTCGACGACCTGGAGAAGCTCCCCGGCTGGCCCGAGCGCGTCAAGCAGATGCAGGCCAACTGGATCGGTCGCTCCGAGGGCGCCGAGGTCGACTTTACCCTGTGCGACCAGGATGGCGAGCCCATCGAGGGCGATGAGGGCAAGATCACCGTCTTCACCACGCGTGCCGATACCCTTTTTGGCGTCTCCTTCTTTGTCCTGGCTCCCGAGTACGCCGGCCTGCACGAGCTCGTCGAGGGCACGGAGTACGAGGAGGCCGTCACCAAGATCGTCGAGGACTCCAAGCATATCTCTGACGTCGAGCGTGCCCAGGGCACCCTCGAGAAGCACGGTGCCTTCACGGGCCGCTATGTGGTAAACCCCGTCAACGGCGAGAAGGTCCCCGTGTGGGTTGCCGATTATGTCGTTGCCGACTACGGTACCGGTGCCGTCATGGCCGTTCCCTGTGGCGACCAGCGCGACTTTGAGTTTGCCCGTAAGTACGACCTGCCGATCGTGCCGATCATCCTGGACGATGACGATCGCGCTGCCGTCGAGGCCAGCGGCGAGACCATCGATACCTTCCATGCCGAGACCGTCGACTGGGATTGCGCCCACGCTGCCGAGGGCACGCTCGTCCAGTCCGGCAAGTACACCGGCATGCGCGGCGGCAAGCACTCCGAGGGCGAGGCTGCGATCGTGGCCGACCTCGAGGCCATGGGCTGTGGTCGTCGCAAGGTCGAGTTCCGTCTGCGCGACTGGCTCATTTCCCGTCAGCGCTATTGGGGCAACCCCATCCCGGCCATCCACTGCGAGCACTGCGGCATTGTGCCCGTGCCCGAGGATCAGCTACCGGTGACGCTGCCCGAGAACCTGGACCTGGGTGCCGGCGAGACCCTCGCCGAGTGCAAGGAGTTCTACGAGACCACCTGTCCGGTCTGCGGCCGCCCGGCCAAGCGCGAGACCGATACCATGGATACCTTTACCTGCTCCAGCTGGTATTACCTGCGCTATACCGACCCGCACAACACCGAGCTGCCCTTCTCCCGCGAGGCGGCAGACCGTTGGATGCCCGTCGATAACTACATCGGCGGCATCGAGCACGCTATTCTGCACCTGCTCTACAGCCGCTTCTTTACCAAGGCCCTGCGCGACCTTGGCCTGCTGAGCGTGGACGAGCCCTTCACCAACCTGCTGTGCCAGGGCATGGTCAAGGACGAGAACGGCGACACCATGTCCAAGTCCAAGGGCAATGTCGTGCCCCCGAGCTCGGTCATCGAGCCCTACGGTGCCGACACCATGCGTTTGGCGATCCTGTTTATCGCCCCGCCCGAGAAGGACTTCGACTGGGATCCCAAGGCCGTCGAGGGCGCCAACCGCTTTATCAAGCGCGCCTGGCGTATCGTTTGGCAGCTCGTCCAGTCCGGTGACGCCAACGTGGCCTTCGACAAGTCCGCGCTCGACGAGGTTGCGATGAAGCTCTATCGCGAGCGTCACCGCACCATCGCCAAGTGCACTGAGGACTTCGACCGCGGCCAGTTCAACACCGCGATCTCGGCCGTCATGGAGCTCGTCAACGCGGCGAGCGCCTACCTCAACGCCACCGAGGGTACCGCCCGCGACAAGGCGCTGTGCTACGGCGTGGCCAAGGACATCGTGAGCGTCCTTGCCCCCATCTGCCCGTTCTGGGCCGACGAGCTGTGGCACGAGGCGCTCGGCTGCGAGGGCAACGCCTACACCGCCGCCTGGCCCGATTTCGACCTGGCCGAGTCCGTTGAGGACACGGTGCAGATCGTGGTCCAGGTGCTCGGCAAGGTCCGCGGCCGCGTCGACGTTGCCCGCGATGCCTCCAATGAGGATATGCAGGCTGCCGCCGAGGCCGCCGTCGCCAAGTGGCTCGACGGCAAGACGGTCGTCAAGGCCATCTGCGTGCCCGGCAAGCTGGTCAACCTGGTGGTCAAGTAAGCATTGCGCGCCTAGCTGACGCATAAAAGACGAGGGGCGATCCGGTTGGGTCGTCCCTCGTTTTTCATGTACCTGTCCTGATGTCTGCGGTCAATTGTCCTATTCTTGTGGAGAAGCTGTGCGCACGCTGACCTGCAGATTCGTACTGTGCTTGCACGTTTCCGCAGCTATTGGTATAGTTTGCTTGCAAATGAAGTTGTAATTGAAAGAAGTGGGGTTTCGGCCCCGCTTCTTTTTTGTATGGATGGAGGTGCCGCAATGGTCAAGACCAAGACCGAGCAGGCGATCATCGACGCGCTCGAGGCCGTCGCTCCCCAGCACCTGTCTCTTATACACATCTCCGAGCCCACGAGACGTAGAGGAATCTC
>CABSYH010000213.1:0-3329 GCA_902481965.1 uncultured Collinsella sp. | reverse complement strand
CCTCTCTATTCGTCGGCAGCGTCAGATGTGTATAAGAGACAGATCCTGTGCTCGGACGGCCTGTCGAGCATGATTCCCGATAGCGATATCGAAAACATCGCCACACAGTCCCCGACCGCGCAGATTTGCGTCGACAACCTTGTTGACGCGGCACTGGTCGCCGGCGGGCACGACAACGTCACCGTGGTTGTCGTTGACCTGGCTGACGATGGCGTCATGCGCGAGGCAAAGCGCGTCCGCCGCCGCAACATCACCATTGCCGCCGTCCTGGGCATCGCTTTTGTGCTGGCGGCAGCCATCTGGGCCTACGCGGGCATCACCGGCTCGTACTACCTGGGCACCTACAAGAACACCGTCGCGGTCTACCGGGGCATTCCCGGCAAGCCGCTCGGCCTTAAGCTGCACTGGCTCGAGAGCACGACCTCCATCGAGCTGTCCGACCTGCCCGAAGACACGCAAAATCGCCTGAAGGCGGGTATTCAGCAGACGGGCATCGACGATGCGCAGGACACCATCTCCAAGTACCGCCATCAGATCGACGAGGAGCAGACCCGTCAGGTGATCGACGCGCAAACGATCCGCAATAACACCGATCAGAGTTCGACCTCCGAATCGGATTCCGAGAAAACCGCCGAACAGTCCGCCGAGGCCGAAGCCTCCGATAAGAATTAGAAAGGGAGTGCCGCTTATGAGTCGCCGTAATACCGAACTGCTCTTACTCATCGCCTCGGCGTTCCCCGTCATCCTGCTGTATGCGATGTACGTGCTCACCGCAGGCGCCGCCATCTCGTTTGAGACACTTGCCGTTCCGATCGGTCTCTTTGCCGCCTTCGCCGCGGCACATATCGCCGTACGCATTCTGGCTCCCGGCGCCGACCCGGCCATCCTGCCCATCGTCTTTGTGCTTTCGGGCATTGGCATCACGTTTGTGACGCGTTTGGCGCCCACGCTCGCCATCTCGCAGCTCGTCATCCTGTTTATCTCGGTGGCGCTGATGGTAGGTACGCTTGCGCTGATCAAAAACCTCGACGTGGTCATGCGCTACAAGTACACCTTTGGCATCATCGGCATCATCTTGCTGATGCTGCCCATCTTTATCGGCACCACGATCTCGGGCTCTAAACTGTGGATTCGCATCGCCGGCTTTACCATTCAGCCCGGCGAGTTCGCCAAGGTCTTCATCGTGCTGTTCCTAGCCGGTTACCTGGCCGAGAACCGCGAGCTGCTCTCTATCTCCAACCGCAAGATCTTGGGTCTTAAGATTCCGCGCCTGCGCCTGCTGCTGCCGCTGTTCGCAGTCTGGGGCGTTTGCCTGCTCGTCGTCGTCTTCGAACGCGACCTGGGCTCGGCCCTGCTGTTCTACACCATCTTCTTGCTGATGCTCTACGTTGCCACGGGTCGTTTCTCGTATGTCATCATCGGCCTTGCGCTCTTGGCCGTGGGGGCCGTGGGCGCCTACAAGTTCCTGTCGCACGTCCAGGTGCGTTTCCAGGTCTGGGCCAATCCCTTTAAGGACGCGCAGGGCCAGGGCTATCAGATTGTCCAGTCCCTCTTCTCACTGGCCGACGGCGGCCTTGTTGGCGTCGGCATTGGCAACGGTATGGCCAATAACATCCCCGTCGTCGAGTCCGACTTTATCTTCTCGGCTATCGGCGAGGAGATGGGCCTTTTGGGCGGCGGCGCCGTTCTTATCCTGTTTATGCTCTTTGCCGTGCGCGGCCTCACCACGGCAGCCCGTGCCAAGTCCGACCTTGCCGCTTTTAGCGCTACCGGTCTTACGGCCGCTATCAGCTTCCAGGCTTTCTTAATCGTTGGCGGCGTAACCCGCCTAATCCCGCTGACCGGCGTCACCCTGCCCTTTATGAGCCAGGGCGGTTCCTCGCTGCTGGCAAGCTTTATCATCGTCGCGCTTTTGCTGCGCGCCGGTGACGAGGCAACCGGTCGCGAGGCCGAACTCACCGGCACCGGCACCATGACCGCCATCACCGACGACCAGGTCGCCTCGGCGGCCTCCCCGGCCGGCACGCGCTTCGCCACTTCGTCTTCGTATGCCCGTGGCAGCCACTCCGCCGCCTCGCGTATGCGCCGTCGTCTGCTCGACACGCCCGAATCCGGTGTGCTCGGCCGCGTGGCGCTCGCCAACCGACTGACCCGCGCCGTGTTCGCCTTTACGGCGCTGTTCGCCATCCTTATCGGCAACCTCACCTATGTCCAGGTCATCAAGGCCAAGGACTATCAGGACATGCCGACCAACAACCACACCATCGCCCGCTCCAAGTACATCCAGCGCGGCTCCATCATCACGTCCGACGGCGTGACGCTGGCCGAGTCGCTGCAGCAGGAGGATGGCACCTACGCCCGCTCCTACCCCAACGGAAACATGGCCGCTCACGTGGTGGGCTATGTAAGCCAGCAGTACGGCACCGCGGGTGTCGAGAGCGTCATGAACGACACGCTCACCGGCGCCAAGGATTACTCCAGTTGGAACAACGCCCTCGCGTCGCTCGCAGGCCAAAACCAACCGGGCAACACCGCCAAGCTCACCATCGACTCGCGCATCCAGACGGCTGCCGAGCAGGCGCTCAAGGGCTTTAAGGGCGCCGTGGTGGTCATGGATCCGCGCACCGGTGCGGTACTCGCATGCGCCAGCTCGCCCACCTACGACAACACCAACATCGATGCCCTGATGCAGTCGGGCGGTGGCGAGGACGGCTCCATGTACGACCGCGCCATGAACGCGCTCTACACCCCGGGCTCCACGTTTAAGGTCGTCACACTTGCCGCGGCGCTCGAGACCGGCACCGCCAGCCTTACGAGCACCTACAAGGCGCCCAGCTCCATGGATATCGGCAACGCGCCGGTCACCAACTATGCCAACGAGAGCTACGGCACCATCAGCCTGCAGCAGGCCTTTGCCGTATCATCCAACGTCGTCTTTGGCCAAGTTGCCACCGAGGTCGGCGCCAACTCTCTCGTCCAGTTTGCCAACGCCTTTGGTTACGGCCAAAAGCTCGGCCAGGACCTGACCACCGCAGCTTCCATCATGGCCGACCCCTCGCTCATGACCGAGTGGGAGACCGCCTGGGCAGGCGCCGGCCAGCCCGTCGGCATGGACCACACGCCAGGCCCGCAGACCACCGTCATGCAAAACTGCGTGATGGCGGCGGCCATTGCCAACAGCGGCGTGGTCATGGACCCGTTCTTCGTGGCCCAGGTGCTCGCCCCCGACGGAACCGTGGTCAAGACCACGCAGTCCCGCTCGCTCGGCCAGGCCGTCAGCGCCTGTCTCTTATACACATCTCCGAGCCCACGAGACGTAGAGGAATCTC
>CABSYH010000212.1:0-3331 GCA_902481965.1 uncultured Collinsella sp. | reverse complement strand
TATCAGTACCAGCCCCTGATCCCTCGGGGACGGAGGAAAACGGATCATTCTGGCCTTGCGAGGGCCGCTACGTGACCCGTCTGCCACGAAACGGGCCCATCTACTACGTTTAGGCCGCTACCCTCAACCATGCCAAAAAACGCGAAAACAAAATTGCAGGTAGAACGCCTGCGGTTTTTCATGAAAAGCGGTTATGGTCGGGGGTATCGATTCAAACGTAGTAGATGGGCCGATTTCGTAGCGAGCACCACCAATTGATCCCCCGGAGACGGAGGAAAACGGATCATTTTGGCCTGTCGGCTCCGAGCCGCACCCGTTTTCCTGCGAAAACCCTCGTGTCTCAACTTTGGTGAGACATTTGTCTCACGCCCAAAATCAAATCTGGAACGTGTGTCACCTGCCCTAATTGTGTTTCATTCCGTAACTTTAGGCTGATGCAAGGTCTGAGACCGCGAGAAGGGAGACGCGATGAGTAAGTACACGAGGGGTCTCTTGGCGGTGATGCTTGCCGTAGTGCTTGTGTTGCCGGCTGCAGCATTTGCCATGCTGCCCGAGGCCAACGCCAGGTCCAGCACCGGAATGGACGGACCGACAGTAAGCGGAAAGATCGTCGACCCCCATACAGGCGACAACTGGACGTATTGGGCCGCCGGCTCTGACGACAGCGGCAAAATCACGACACAAAACGTCGGCCGAATCTGGACCGACAAGACAGTCGAGGCCGGCGAGGGGTCAGACTTCCTCACCACACTTTCGGCGATATCCTCGACGTCCAACACGACGACGACGGTCCCCAAGCCGCTCGACATTGTACTGGTGCTGGATGCTTCTGGCTCAATGAACGATCCTATGAGCTCAAGCGACCGCACCAAGCGCATTGATGCGCTGAAGACCGCGGCCAATAGCTTTATCGAAAAGATCGCCGAAGAAAATGCAAAGATCTCGGATGAGTCCAAGCAGCATCGGGTCGCAATTGTAAAGTTCTCGGGCTATAAGACTGATGAGGTCGGCAACGGCACTTATCGTGAAGGCGGCCACACTTACAACTATTCGCAGATCATGAAGAGCCCGACGCCTTGCTTGGGCGATGGCGTAAACAGCCTCAAGAGTACGGTCAGCTCCATTTCACCTGCCGGCGCCACACGTGCCGACTATGGCATGGATCTTGCCAAGGACATTTCTGGCCGAGCGGACGCCAAGAAGGTTGTCCTGTTCTTTACCGATGGTTCGCCCACGAGCTACAGCAGCTTTGAGCCCTCGGTTGCCAATGGCGCCATCAACAAGGCGAATAGCATGAAGAAAGACGGCACCGTCATTTACACCATTGGCATTTTTAGCGGCGCGAATCCCAGCGCCGACCCCACGGCCTCCAGTACGATTAACGAGAATAAGTTCATGCACGCCGTGTCGAGCAACTATCCTGCGGCCTCGTCCAGTATTTCTTACTGGGGCGAATGGACCATCAACTTCGGTGCGCGTGCAGAAAATGCCGATTACTACAAGTCGGCGAAGAACGCCAAGGAGCTCGAGGATATCTTCAAGGATATCTCCGAGAGCATCACCGAGGTTGTTGGCTACCCGACCGAAACCCATGACGGCTGCGCCAATAAGTCCGGCTACATCACGTTTACCGACGAGCTGGGCGACTATATGCAGGTCGACAACTTTACCGAAGTCGAATACAACGGCACGACGTTTGTCGATCCGGTAAAGTCCACCACGGGCAATGTCGATGCCTACGCCTTTGCCGGCGAAGCCGCGAACCTGGTCATTACCGTCCAGCGCGCCGCGGCGGGCGGCCCCCAGCAGGGCGATATTGTAGAGGTCAAGATCCCCGCGTCGTTGATTCCGCTGCGCAACTTTGACGTTGACGAGACCAAGGGCACGCTTACGGTCAACGATGTCGATCCCATCCGCGTGAAGTATGCTTCGAGCGTCAAGGCTATCGCGCGCGAAAACCTGTTCACCCCTGATGAAGCGCTGAAGAAGTATATCGATGAGAATGCGATCGACGAGCAGGGCTCCAAGTCTGTTGCCTTCTATGCCAACAAGTGGAGTGGTGATCCGGACCTGGGCGACACGATCGCCAACTTTAAGCCCGCCGCCACCAACCGGTACTACTTCTTCCAGAAGCAGACGCCCATTTACACGGATCCCGCCTGCACGCAGCCCGCGAAGGAGCAGTTGGCGAGCGACCGCCTTTATTACTACCAGGATGAGTTTGAGATAGCGGACGCCAGCCGCAAGCTCGACCACGGCATCACCGTCATCGAGTTTGCCGGCAGGCATGCTGCACAGTTTGCGGACGCCGTGGTTGCCGACGAGAGCGGAAACCTGTCGTTTAGCGCCGGAACCGCACGCCTGGCATTTATTGACGAGCTTCATACCGACAAGAATCCCAACGCGACCGGCACCGCGTCCGACGTGCTCAATCCCAGGTGGAATGACACGTCATCCAAGGCGACCGCGACGCATGTCAATTCCTACCTGGGCAATAACGGCAAGATCAGCTATAAGTACAACATGACGCCGGCAACGGTGGATACCAAGGCCAGTTTTGGTCTGACCAAGGTGCTCGAGGGCCGCGCCTGGACGGATGCGGACGAGTTTAAGTTTGAACTCTCCGCGACATCCGAGAATGACGCCCCGATGCCCACATCCGCGACCGCGACCGTGACCAAGGACAACACGGCCATCGGCTTCGGTGAGATCACCTACACCGAGCCCGGCACGTATGTCTACAAAGTCAGCGAAAAGAACGCCGGGACCACGGTCGACGGCATCACCTACAGCGGAAACGTTGCGGAGATTACCGTGACGGTAACGCCCAACAAGAAGGGTAAGCTCAGCGCTGCCGTGGAGGTGACCTCGGGCAAGGCCAAGTTCGAGAACACCTACACCACGAATCCTGTTGAGTCCAGTGTTACCAGTCAGATTGCCGTAGCCAAGGTCCTGACCGGGCGCGACCTTACAGCCGGCGAGTTCAGCTTTGAGCTGCGCGAGGTTAAGGGCGGGGACTCTGAGCTTATCGAGACCGTTGAGAATGACGCCGAGGGCAACGTTACGTTCAAGCCCATCAAGTACACCGAGATCGGTCAGCACACCTACACGCTGCATGAGGTTGCAGGCGACGCCGGTGGTATTGACTATGACAACGCGGTCTACACCATCGTGACGACCATTGCCGACAACGGCAAGGGCGAGCTTGTGGCTACGCATGAGCTGAAGGGCGCCGAGGGCGTTAAGAGCATCGAGTTCAAGAACGCTTACAATCTGACTCCCTGTCTCTTATACACATCTCCGAGCCCACGAGACGTAGAGGAATCTCGTA
>CABSYH010000211.1:0-3370 GCA_902481965.1 uncultured Collinsella sp. | reverse complement strand
CAATGGCGGGCGCGCCCCAGAGCGTCTCCATGGCACGACCGTACGCGGCTTCGACGGCGGCAGAGCTGGAAAGGCCGCCGCCCGAGGGGACGGAGCAGGTAAAGGCAAAGTCGAAGCCTTTGGGCTCAACGCCAAGGGCTGCGACCTCGTGGGCCATACCGCGCACGAGGCTTGCGGACGTGCCTTTCTCGGACTCCTGAACGTCTAGCGTGTCGAGCGCGATTTCAAACGTGGGATAGCCCTCGTCGGCTACGCGAACCTTGTTGGAATCGGTTGCCACGGCAATGCCGTCGACAGCGACATCGAGCGAGCCGGCGATAACGTGGCCACCCTCGTGGTCGGTGTGGTTGCCGCTGATCTCGGAACGGCCGGGCGCGTGCACGTAGAGCACCTGGCGGTCGCCGATGGGGCCAAACTCCTCCTCAAACAGCTTGGTGAGCGTGGCGAATGTCTTTTCGTCGGGGGTGGTCATGGGAGTCCTTTCCTTGGCGCGCCCGGGTGGGTTTTGCGTCGTTATGAGTACGTTAACAACTTAAAGCGGCATGAACCAAGTGTTCACGATACCGCACGTTACGGGCTATGTTAACGTACTCATAACACATCGATTGTCACTTTTTGAGAATCTGGTAATCGGTAGAAATTCAGCCGTGAACGGTACTGCCGTATGGACTTATAAAGCAGAAGAGATGCAGATAGAAAAAGTAGAGTACGTTAACATGCGTCCGACGATAGCGGGCCTCGGCGCGGGATGTATTTCTGCCCGGGCCGGCATTCACGCTATTCAGATCTCGCAAGGGTGAAGGTGATCCTGTGGCAAGGCGCCCGTCCAACGATACAGGTACGCGTCCGGTCTCCATGGCCGACGTCGCCCGCGCTGCCGGCGTTTCGCAGCAGACGGTTTCGCGCGTCGCCAACGGCTTGCCTAACGTTAACGAGCAGACGCGCCAGCGCGTACAGGCCGCTATGCAAAAGCTCGGCTTTCGTCCGAGTTATGCCGGTCGCTCGCTGCGCGACGGCCGTTACCATTCGGTAGGCCTATGCATCAACGATGTCACCAAGTTTGGCAACCTCTCAATGATCGACGGCATCGCCAGCGCTGCTCGCGAGCATAATTGCGCCATCACGCTGGTCGAGATGTCCAAGACCGAGGAGTTTTCGCTCGCCGAGGCCACGCGTCGTATGGCCGCGCTGCCCGTGGACGGCATCATTATCGGCATGAGTCGCATGGCACCCGATTTTGAGACGTTTGATCCACTGCCGGGCATTGGCACGGTCATCGTTACCATGTACGCGCATCCGCGCGTGACCACGGTCGATTCCGATCATTACGGTTGCTCGCTATTGCTTATGGATCACCTGTTTGAGCTGGGGCACGAGCAAATTCGCTATATTGGCGGCCCGTCGTTCTCGGTCGACGAGCAATTTCGTCGCGCCGGTTGGCAGGATGCACTCGAGCGTAAACACATCGATCCGGTAGAGCCGCTCGAGGGTGACTGGTCTGCCAACAGCGGCTACGAGGCCGGCAGGTACTTGGCCGAGCACGATCGCGCCATGACGGCGATTTATGCAGCAAACGACCAGATGGCAAACGGCGCGATTGCGGCGCTGCGCGATAGCGGCCTGCGCGTGCCCGAGGACGTGAGCGTGGTGGGCGTCGATGACTCGCTCGATGATTTTGTCGCGCATAACGAGCTCACGACCGTTCGATTCGATCTACATCAGCGCGGACGCGAGGTGTTTGAGCATGCGGTTCCCGAGGCGGGTACGGCGGGCAAAACCGTTGCCATTCGTATTCCCGGCCAGCTCATTATTCGACATAGCACGGCGATGCTGCGCGCATAGTTTGTGCAGGTCAACGGCAGTATATTCCGCCTCAATTACAATCGGTAAGGATGCTGACGGATAGCCGTGGCTATGAAGACGAGTGTTATGATAGACGGGTTCTTTTGTCTATCTAGGAGGCTTTGCCTGATGGAGATCACCAAAGATATCCGCTACATCGGTGTCGACGATCACGACATTGACCTGTTCGAGGGCCAGTACGATGTGTCCGAGAACGGTATGGCATACAACAGCTACGTTATCTTGGGCGAAAAGATCGCTGTCGCCGATTCAGTCGACGGCGGTTTTGTTGACGAGTGGCTCGGCAACCTCGAGGCCGTGCTCGATGGCCGCACGCCCGACTACCTGATCGTCCATCACATGGAGCCCGATCACTCCGCCGGCATCGCCGCCTTTATGGAGCGCTATCCCCAGGCGCAGATTGTTGCCAGCATGGGCGCCTTCCGTATGATGGTCAACTACTTTGGCACCGACTTCCCCGAGCGCAAGATGGTCGTCAAAGATGGCGACGTGCTCGACCTGGGCGGCCACAGCCTAACCTTTGTCGGTGCCCCCAATGTTCACTGGCCAGAGGTGCTCTTCTCCTACGAGTCCACCGACAAGGTGCTCTTTAGTGCCGACGGTTTTGGCAAGTTTGGCGCCAACGACATCGAGGATCCCGAGGGCTGGGCTTGCGAAGCGCGCCGTTACTACTTTGGCATCGTCGGTAAGTTCGGCAAGTTCGTGCAGGCCGTCCTCAAGAAGGCCGCCGACCTGGACATCCAGATTATCTGCCCGCTCCACGGCCCCGTGCTGACTGAGAACCTGGGCTACTACCTCGACACCTATAACACCTGGTCGAGCTATCAGCCCGAGGACGAGGGCATCACGATTGCCTATGCGAGCGTGTATGGCCATCTGAAAGCTGCCGTTGAGGAGCTCGCATCTGCGCTCGAGGCCCGCGGCCAGAAGGTCTCCGTCTTTGATTTGGCTCGCGATGATATGGCCGAGGCCGTTGAGGATGCGTTCCGCTATGACCGTCTGGTGCTCGCCTCCATCACCTATCAGGGCGAGATCTTCCCGTTCATGAGCACCTTTATCCACACGCTTGCCGAGCACGCCTATCAGAACCGTACGGTGGCGCTTGTCGAGTCCGGTTCCTGGGCGCCTGCAGCGGCCAAGATTATGACCAAGGAGCTCGAGGGTATGAAGGACATCACCCTGACGCAGAACAAGGTGACTGTGCTGGGCTCGCTCAACGAAGCCTCGCGCGCTCAGATCGAGGTTCTCGCCGACGAGCTGTCCAAGTAGCGACACATTCACTTCTGATGCTCAACCACCACAAAGGAGACCTTTGTGGTGGTTTTTGTTTAAGCGCCGGCGATGACGAGGGCTGGACGTGAGCTGTCAGTGGCCTCGGCGATCGAGGTGGCGACGGCATGGTCGGGGTCACGGTCCATCACGATGGAGTCGACATCGGCAAGCTCGGCAAAGCGGTACATCTGTCTCTTATACACATCTCCGAGCCCACGAGACGTAGAGGAATCTC
>CABSYH010000210.1:0-3372 GCA_902481965.1 uncultured Collinsella sp. | reverse complement strand
TCGGAGATGTGTATAAGAGACAGCTCGATGCCCTGGCCGATCACCAGAGTGTCTTGGCGGTTATGGGAACGGGCCGCGGCAAGTCGCTCATCTTCCATGTGCATGCCGCGCGTGAGGCGGTGCTTCGCGGACGTGCGAGCATCTTTGTCTATCCGCTGCGTGCGCTTGTTGCCGACCAGGCCTATCACCTCTCGTCGACGATGGCATCGCTTGGCATTGGCGTTGGCGTGCTGACCGGCGAGACCGTGGAGGCCGCACGCGATGACGTGTTCGCCGGCCTAGCTTCGGGCCGCACCGGTATCGTGCTCACGACGCCCGAGTTCCTGTCTATCCACCGTGACCGTTTCGCGCGTTCGGGCCGCATCGGCTTTGTCGTTATCGATGAGGCGCACCACGCCGGCCTTGCCAAGGGCGGCGACCGCAGCGCCTATCTTGACATGCCCGATATCCTCAAAGCCCTGGACGACCCGGTCGTTATGGCTGCGACGGCCACCGCGACGGCTCCGGTTGTGGCCGAGCTTGCCCGCATGCTGCCGATCACTCGCACGGTGGTCGACGAGACGGTGCGCGAGAACCTGCAGCTCGAGGACGACCGCGATCTTGCAAGTCGCGAGAACCGTTTGGTGTCGATTGTGGCGACGGGGGAAAAGACCGTCATTTACGTCAATTCGCGCGACCAGTCCGTGGCGCTCGCCAAGACGTTGCGCAAGCGTGTGCCCGATTGTGCAACCCATATCGCGTTCTATAACGCGGGGCTTGCGCGTTCCGATCGCCGTCGCGTGGAGGAAGCATTCCGAGACGGCAGCCTCAGCTGCATCGTCTCGACATCTGCCTTTGGCGAGGGCGTCAACCTGCCCGATATCCGCCATGTCGTGCTCTATCACATGCCGTTTGGCGGCATTGAGTTTAACCAGATGAGCGGCCGTGCCGGTCGCGATGGCCAGCCCGCCGTGATCCATCTGCTCTATTCGTCGCGCGACGCCCGCATTAACGAGCGCCTACTCGACTGCTATGCGCCCGAGCGCGACGAGCTCGTCACGCTCTATCGCGCGCTGCAGACCATGTGGCGCTCCAACCGCGGCAAAACCGGGGACGATTCCTTTAGCGCGAGCGATATCGACATCGCGCAGATGTGCCTTGCCATCGATGCTCGCACGCCGGTCGACGAGCGTTCGGTGGAAAGCGGCCTGGGAATCTTCGAAGAGCTTGGTTTTTGTCGAGTTTCGGGGTTTGACGACACCCGTCGCATCGCGATGGCCGAAAACCCCGGCCGCGTGCAATTGAGTAGGTCAATTCGCTATTTGGAGGGCTTGCGCTCGCGCATGGAGTTTTCGGCTTTCCGGAGCTGGGCGCTCGATTCGTGCGCTTCTGATATGCTAGCCAAAGTTAACCGCCCGATCGTACCGCGGGCCTAGGGGAAGGGGACCTCGATGGATGCCGCAGCCCGTACCGCCCATGATTCCACCCTCCAGCCGTTTTCGGAGATGGAGCACTATAAGCATGCCGATGAGCTGCCGCCCGAGATTATGGCGGACAGCTACGACAAGCTGGAGCGCCTGTGCCTCAAATATATGAATGAGGACGACTTCTCCAATGTGGAGCAGGCCTACTGCTTTGCTGCCGAGAAGCACTGCAACCAAAAGCGGCGCTCGGGTGAGATGTACATTAACCATCCCGTCGAGGTAGCTATCATTCTGGCTGACCTCAAGATGGACTGCGATGTGGTGTGCGCCGCGTTGCTGCACGATACCGTCGAGGACACCGAGACCTCGCTTGCCGATGTTTCGGGTCTGTTTGGCGAAACCGTTGCTGAGCTCGTCGATGGCGTGACCAAGCTCACCAACATCGAAGTCGACAGCATGGACGAGAAACAGGCCCTCACGCTGCGCAAGATGTTCCTCGCCATGTCCAAGGACATTCGTGTCATCATCGTTAAACTTGCCGACCGTCTGCACAACATGCGTACGCTGGCGGCCCTGCGTGAGGATCGTCGCCTGTTTAAGGCTCGCGAGACCATGGACGTGTACGCGCCTCTGGCCGACCGTCTGGGCATGAGCTCCATTAAATGGGAGCTCGAGGACCTGTCCTTCTTCTACCTTGAGCCCGATGCCTACCAGCGCATCGCGCGCATGGTGGCTGAGTCGCGCGAGGTCCGCGAGCGCTACCTTGCCGAGACCATCAAGACGCTCACCGACGAGCTCAACCGCATTGGCCTGGAGGGCTTCCAGATCAACGGCCGCTCCAAGCACTATTGGTCCATCTACCAAAAGATGAAGCGCAAGGGCAAGGAATTCTCCGAGATCTACGACCTGGTGGCACTGCGCGTCATCACGCATTCGGTGCGCGATTGCTACTCCACGCTCGGCGCGGTGCATACGTTGTGGCACCCCATGCCCGGTCGCTTTAAAGACTATATCGCCATGCCCAAGGTCAATAACTACCAGTCGCTCCATACGACGGTTATCGGCCCCACGGCCCGCCCGCTCGAGATTCAGATTCGAACCTATGAGATGCATGAGCAGGCCGAGTACGGCATTGCCGCCCACTGGCTCTATAAGAAGTCGGGCGGATCGTCTGCTTCCAAGACCAATGACGCCCAGCGTCTGGACGACCAGATTAACTGGCTCAAACATTCGCTCGATTGGGCGGCTTCTGACGAGATTACGGACGCCAAGGAATACCTTCACTCGCTGAAGGTCGATCTGTTCGACCAGGAGATCTTCGTCTTTACACCCAAGGGCGAGGTCATGGCGCTTCGTGCCGGCTCCACGCCGCTCGACTTTGCCTACGCCGTTCACACCGAGGTGGGCAACCACTGCGTCGGCGCTAAGATCAACGGTGCGGTGGCCCCGCTCACGCACGAGATCAAGACGGGCGACCGCGTTGAAATCCTGACCAACAAGAGTTCCAAGCCGTCGCGTGATTGGCTCAAGATCGTCAAGACACCTTCGGCCAAGTCAAAGATTCGCCGTTACTTCGCCGCCGCGACCAAAGACGATGACGCCGCTGCCGGCCGCGATATACTGGCCAAGGACCTGCGCAAGCGCGGGTATGGCATCTCTACGCCGCGATCCACGCGTGCGCTCAACGCCGTGGCGGAGCAGTTTAACTACAAGCAGCTCGAGGACCTGTTTGCCGCCGTCGGCGCCGGCAAGGTTGCCCCGCGCGCTGTGGGTAACAAGGTCGAGCAAATCTTGGACCCCAAGCCCGAGGAACAGGTCACCAAGGCCGAGGCTATCGCCGAGGTTGTCAAGCAGCCTGCCCGCGGCTCCAACCGCAAGCCGCAAAAGCGCGGCAAGAGCGCCAGCAACGGCATTATCGTCAAGGGCGAGAGCCTGTCTCTTATACACATCTCCGAGCCCACGAGACGTA